>JAQIDB010000070.1 GCA_027858225.1 Candidatus Delongbacteria bacterium | reverse complement strand
CTTCTGCATGACTCCTTTTTTGTATTCCGACATCAGATCTTTTTTGCGGGAAAGCTTTTCGATCTTAGAATCCACATCAGAAAGAAAATCCGCGATCTTCTCCTGCTCTGAGAGAGTTGGGATAAGTACACCTACGGTCGCCATATCTTGTTGACCAATAGTAGTCATAGTAGTTGTTTTACCACGCACTATTAATTGATTTCTTACAGAAGTAGTTTTTAGTTGATACGAAAAATATTTAGAAATCAGTAAATCTTTTTTTGGTCGCATTCTAATTAAATGCCCATCAAAAGTAACATCTTCGTAATCGTCGTTGTAAATATTTGAATAAGCAATACCTTCTTTAACTAACGAAGAACGAGTAAATAAGATATCACCTTTTAATACTTTATTCTTTTCGAATTCCTTTTTGGTAATATCAACTAAAGTTAGTTTATTATAATCTATTTCATCACCAACATACATTTCTTTTACATTTATTAGCTTGTAACCAGAACCCACTTTTTTTGGATCATTAAAAACACCATTATTAAATCCATCTTTGCTGAGTTCAATCAGCTTCTTCTCAACCCAATCCCCCGAAAACCCAGGAAAGCGTAGTTGCGGTATGTTTTTATTTAATGCGTTCATTTGTTCCTTTTTTTTTAATAGTTGTCAGTTGTCAGTTGACAGTTGACAGTGGTCAGTTGCTTTTTAATTCGCCATTTTTCTCTGTGTCCTCTGTGCCTCTGTGGTTATATCTCTATCTTTAAGATTCTGAATCAAGTTCAGAATGACGATTATTTGTTACACTGGCTCTGCCAGACAAGGGGATATATCCCCTTGTTGTATCCCCCTTGTTGCAACAATTTTATCCACTATCCCTCTGTTCCATATTTGGCTTTCATTTCTTGTACCATAAGTTTTTTAAGATCTTTCTTTGACGGAAGAGTGCTTTTAATGAGCTCTTTAAGTTCATAAGCGGCTACACCCAAAGGTATTTTCATTCCTCTCATTGAATATTCGACCTTAATATTACTTTTTGAAGCACAGAGTAAAAGACCGATGGTAGGTTTATCATTTTCGCATCTTAAAGTATCGTCAATTGCACTTATGTAAAAATTCAGCTTTGAAATATATTCAGGTTTGAATTCACCAGCTTTAAGTTCGATCACAATATAGCAATGAAGAACTGTGTGATAAAATAAAAGGTCAATCTTATAATCGGTCCGGTCAACTTCAATATTGTACTGCCTTCCTACAAAAGCAAACCCTTTACCAAGTTCAAGCAGAAATTCTTTGATCTTTTCGGTAAGCTGTTGCTCAATTTCAAATTCAGTGACTTTTTTTGACAGATTAAGGAAACCAAAATTATACGGGTCTTTAAAGATGCTTTTTGCTAGGTCTGACTGATAATCAGGTAGTGATTCGGAGAAATTGTTAATAGCCTTTCCGCTTCGTTTGTAAAGATTACTCTTAATTTGAAGAAGCATAATATCTGTACTCCAGCCGTTATTAGCGGTTTCTGAAATATAAAATGCTCTTTCCTTAACACTTTTCACCTTGCTAATAAGATTAATGTGATGAAACCATGTAATTTGTGCAAGTGGCACTTGCACAAATTCATTTTTGGTTTTACCAACAGGAACTTGCACTAATGGAAAATCAGGATAAGCCTGAGCAAATGATCTCATATATTTAAGGTTTCTGACTGAATACCCGGTTGCGTCTGAAAATTCAGTTCTAATATCTTTTGACAGGTTATCAATAACCAAACTGCCCCAACCGAGTCGTTTTTGAACATCTAGAATAGAAGTTCCTATCTCCCAATATAGCTGGAGCATTTCTTCATTAACCTTGATAGCGGCTCTTGTATGAGCAATCCTTATTTTCTTTGAAATATTCTTTGACCACTTTTTATATTCAGCGGAAAGAATTAGTTCATTATTTATTGATTTATTCATTATTTTTACCTGTATTTTACAGTTTTTTCAGCCTTAATTGCGCACAATTGTGCAAGTGGGACTTGCACAATTAGAAAACCTCTTTCTTCAATCTATTTTAATTTGTAATTTACTTCCTTATTTTATTCAGACTATTATGTTACTTATATTTCTCTCAGCAGTGCCGAGAGTTTGTTCCTTTTTAGTTGAAAGTTGAGAGTTGAAAGTTTACAGTTGTTATTTAATTCGCCTGGATACCCGGATCGTGTCCGAGTATGACAGTTTCCTTAATTCTCCATTACATTGTTGCACTGGCTTTTGCCAGACAAGGGGATATATCCCCTTGTTGCAACAATCACACTATCGGCGCCTCTATCCCAAGCTCATCACACTGATCGATAATCTTCTCATCAACTTCCTTTATATCACTCTCAATTTCTTTTAGCTCATTAACTATCTTGGACAGATCAACCCTCTCCTCTTCCTCAAAAGTATCAACATACCTTGGAATATTAAGATTAAAATCATTCTCCTCAATCTCAGCCATATCAGCAAGATGGGAATACTTATCCAACACCGTCCTATTCCTATAAGTATCAATGATCTTCTCAAGGTCAGAATCTCTCAAATTGTTCTGATTCTTAGCTTTCTCAAAATCATTACTAGCATCAATAAATAAAACCTTATCAAAAGCATTACGACTCTTCTTAAAAACAAGGATCACCGTAGGAATAGAAGTACCGTAAAAGATATTAGCAGGCAGGCCTATCACAGCATCAAGAAAGTTCTTCTCTGCAATAAGATATTTTCTAATAACACCTTCAGCCGCACCACGAAACAGAACACCGTGAGGAAGTACGATAGCCATCAATCCGTTATCTGCAAGTTGATAGATCATGTGCTGAACGAAAGCAAAATCTGCCTTAGTCTTAGGTGCAAGTTTTCCGTAGGATGAAAATCTATCATCAGACATAAACAAAGGGCTTGCACTCCAGTCAGCTGAAAATGGTGGATTGGCAACAATAGCTTCAAACCTTTTCTCCAAATGCTGAGGATTTTCAAGTGTATCATCATTCTTAATATCAAATTTTCTATAATGAACGGCATGCATGATCATATTCATTCTACAAAGGTTATAAGTCGTAGGATTTTTTTCCTGACCGAAAAAGCCGCTGACCTCTTCAACTTCCTTTGAAACTCTGAGCAGAAGTGAACCTGAACCACAAGTTGGATCATAAACACTTTTTAGCTTGGTCTTACCAGTTGCAACTATTTTTGCAAGGATCTTACTGACCTGCTGAGGTGTATAGAACTCCCCCGCCTTCTTCCCTGCTCCACTAGCGAACTGCCCGATAAGATATTCATAAGCATCTCCAAGCACATCACTCTCAACATTCTCAAGCTCAAAATCTATTTCATCAAGATGTGACAGAACTTTAACGATAAGTTCATTCTTAGCACTCTCAGATTTACCAAGTTTACTGCTTGTAAGATCGATCTCACTGAATAGATGATCAAAATCCTCTTCACTGGCTGTACCCATAGTACTATTCTGAATATTATTTAAAACTTTAGTAAGATCGTCCAAGATAAATTTACTCACACCGTCAGAATTACCACGTTTAGCAAGATCACTGAAGAGCTCAGACGGTTTAAGAAAATAACCCAGTTTATTCAAAGCTTCACCCTTAATAGCATCCAGGAACTGCTTCCCGGTATCTGAAGATTCATCAATGTCTTTATAAAGAATATTATCAGGTTTAAGAATCTTATCAGCGTAAGTATGCATTTTTTCACTAAGATATTTATAAAAAATAAAACCAAGAATATAATCCCTAAATTCATCCGCACCCATACTGCCCCTAAGAGCATTCGCTATCTTCCAAAGTTGTTGCTCAAGTTTCTGTTCTGCCATTTTTTGTTTTTCCTTTTATTAAGATTCAGGTTGGACGTAAAGCCCAACCCTACGGAATCATTAATTTACGCTTTTGTACGGGCATTATTCATAGCGCCCTAATAATCCCCTTCTGTACGGTCAGGCTTTACGTCTGACCTAAGAAGTTGCACGCAACTTCGCTTTTATATCGAGAAGCTGAATCATACTACATCTTTTTACTATTTATTCAAAGAATATATAAGACAACTAATATTTTGGCAATGTATTTGTTATAAAAAAAGCGTATCCGTAAGGGAAAGCTCCCACGCTTTCCCACTTCGGGATAAAAAAAAAGCGAACCCTAAAGTTCGCTTTTTAACGTGCGGGTAAAGGGATTCGAACCCCCACACCCAAAGGCACCAGATCCTAAGTCTGGCGTGTCTGCCAATTCCACCATA
>JAQIDB010000059.1 GCA_027858225.1 Candidatus Delongbacteria bacterium | reverse complement strand
TCCCCGGATAAGCAGTTAGCACTCCTGCGACCCATTCCGCAGCATTTCCAGCAAGGTCATACACACCATATTTATTAGGTCTGTAACTCCCTGTCTTAGTCGTACTACCTGTCATGCTCGACATGCCATATCTTGCTTTAGATGGTGTTATAGTTTCACCTACAGGATATTTCGAACCATCCCCACCTCTTGCAACACATTCCCATTCTCTTTCTGTAGGAAGTCTTTTCTTTGCCCACTTTGCATAAGCTACAGCATCATAATAAGATACATCTACGATAGGTTGATTGTCTTTATTAAATCTCTTGTCCTTCAGATGCTCCAAACTTCCTTTTTGTTTATAACCTGATTCTTTTAAAAACCTTTTAAATTGAATATTCGTTACTTCAGTAGCATCAATGTAAAAAGCTCTAACTTTAGCCTTATGAGCAGGTTTTTCAATATTAGAACCTTCATCACTACCCATCTCAAAAGACTGAGTCGGAATTAAAACCATTTTTTTATTATCCTTTCCATAGTAGATCTTCTCATTTGGTTTTCTTTTCTTTTTGTACTTTTGAGCAACTTCTGCATCTGATTTTGATTTGTAAGAAGTTGTATCCTTTAGTTCTATATTTTTTTCCCCGATATAAATATCATCCGATTTATCATAATATGATTTATCCGTATTGGGAGATGAATATAAAAACATTATGAATCCAACGACAATAACAGATATAACTACTTTATTCATTTTTGCTCCTAATTAAATTTATTATCTATAACAATATCAACATTTAATTTCAATAACCCATTTACCACAATTGCAGTGATAATTCCGGCAGGTATACTTAAAAGCATAATAATAGAAACCGTAGTATCATATTCCATCCCTGTCCCAAAGATCTTTGAAAATAAAAAATACTGCGTCAGATTAAATGCAACTGCACTCATAACACTGACCATAGCTATAGAAATTTTATCTCTGAATACTACTATTAAAAAATACATTACAGAAAATGAAATTATCCCTCCACTTAATGAGAACAAAAACGGAAGAGAGAATAATTTTGCACTGAAAAAACCTCCAACGAAGATCCTTATTATATTAATGAAGAAAGCTGTTACATATTCACGCTTCTTCAAAAAGTACAAAGTAATTGAATTCGCCAGTCCGATCTTAATGAACGGAATTGGTAGAATTATAAATATCTCAAGCAACTGAAGCAGAGAAGCCAAAGCTGCGAATACTGCAATAATATAAACCCTTGATGAATATGTGAATTTCATTTTTATCCCACAATGGCATCTATTGAACTTTCTTTTTTACCAATGAACTTTATAATCACTTTCTGTGGCATGCAAACTATCTTACCGTTGTCATCTTTGCTTAACCAACCGTATTTAACACAGTATTTTGTCTTACAGTGTGATTCGATTATCCTGACTTTTTCTTCTTTGACCTGAACTTCGATATCTAATTTTTCATTTTGAAAATGATACGTGGAATCTACCGACGAATCCAAGGTTTGAAAGAAACCTTCTCCTGCCGTAACAAGTATTTGTGAGTTCTTAATATCATTATTTTGCAGAAAAGGATAAGCTATCGTTATAATGATGAGAATGTAAAATAATATATCTAAAATACGAAACATCTACTTTTCCAAGTGTACAATAATTCTTGTTTCTAAGTATGGATTTTCGAAGATCTTGTAATTTTTAAAAAATTCTCCATTATCCTCTCCGGTCAGGATATAAACACTACCTGTTTCATTGAGAACCCTAAGCAAATGAGGTGTAATTACCTTAAATTTTCCGACCCCGCGAGTAAAAACGATATCATATTTATCATCGTAATCTTTTTTACTCAGCTCCTCAAGTCTGCCATTGATAACAGAGACATTCTCAAATTTCAATTCATCTATCGCAAGCTGTACAAACACTGTCTTTTTACGTGTGGAATCTAGGAGATCTATCTTTACATCAGGCATTAAACAAGCTATTAGCATTCCTGGAAGACCCCCACCTGTACCAACATCTAAGAAGACACCTTCCTCGTACTGTAATACTTCATATAAAGAATAAGCTTCGAGCAAAGCATTTTTTAATACTGGAAGTTCACTTTTACGCGAGATAAGGTTAATCTTTTTATTCCACTCTGATAAAAAATTATAATATTTCTCAATATTATTAAAATGTTCTGCATTGAATTTAACTTCTAATATTTCTTCACATTCTTTAATTAATAATCTTATTTCATTCGCCATTTATAACAATCCTTTGCTTTTTAAATTAACCAATACTACTGAAATATCCGCTGGAGATATACCTGCAATTCTGCTGGCTTGACCGATTGAGACAGGCTTGATCCTGTTCAGTTTTTCCACTGCTTCATTCTTAAGACCTTTGAACTGAGAATAATCAAGGTCGTGAGATAATTTTATCTTCTCATTCTTCTGAAATTTTGCGATCATATCTTTTTGTCTAGCAATATATCCTTCATATTTTATCAGGGTTTCAGCCTGTTTTAATTCGTAGTATGAATACCTATCTGGAAAATTTATCTCTGTATTATTGAGTAGCATATCTATTGAGATCTTAGGTCTTTTTAAGAATTTTTCTATCTTCAGGCCTTCAGTAGATGCTTTTTCTCCTATACTTTCCAGGATCTCGTTAATATCGCTCATTTTTATCTTTCTGCTGCTACAATATTCTAATAAATCACTTATATTTTTCAATCTACCTTCGAGATATTTTACCTCACTGTTCTTAAGAAGCTTATATTCTTTTGCAAATCTAAGCAATCTTGAATCTGCATTGTCGTGACGTAATTCAAGCCTGTATTCAGCTAAAGATGTGAACATCCTGTACGGTTCCCTGATATCTTTTGTAATGAGATCATCGATTAGAACACCGATATAAGCTTCATTTCTCTGAAGAATAAAACTTTCTTTGCCGTCTATCTTCAAAACTGCATTGATTGCTGCCATCAAACCCTGTGCTGCAGCTTCCTCATATCCTGATGTTCCATTGATCTGACCTGCAAAATATAAACTCTTAATATTTCTTGTCTCAAGGTCCAGTTTGATCTGATATGCAGGGAAATAATCGTATTCAATTGCATAGGCAGGTCTTACAAAATGTGCATTTTCCATTCCCGGAACTGTATGCAAAGCTTTCTTTTGAATATTCACTGGTAAACTTGATGAAAATCCATTGATGTAATATTCATTTGTATCAAGCCCTTCTGGTTCAAGAAATAATCTATGTGATATTTTATCTTTGAATCTAAACACCTTATCTTCAATCGATGGACAATATCTAGGTCCTGTACCTTTGATCTGACCTGAGAATAAAGCTGTTTTGTCTAAATTACTTCCAATTATAGAATGTGTTTCTTCAGTGGTATTCGTAAGATAACATGGAATTTGTTTCAAAAAAGTTTTGTTGTGTCTGAATGAAAATGGAATCACATGATCATCCGACCCATGGATATCCATTCCTTTGAAATCAATTGAATATCCTGCAATTCTCGGTGGTGTTCCTGTCTTTAATCTACCGACTTCAAATCCATATTTCTGCATATGCTTTGAAAGAGCATCCGATGATTTTTCCCCGAGCCTTCCTGCTGGAATTTGCTTTTTGCCGATGTGAATAACAGCTTTTAAAAATGTACCTGAGCAAATTATTACTTTTTTACAGTGGACGATACCGTTTATCTCTGTTTTCACTCCATGACACTCATTATCTTTAATAACGAGGTCTAAAACTTCATCTTGTAGAATATCAATATACTTATGATTTTCAAGTTTAGATCTAACAAATGCAGAATATCTCTTCTTGTCAGACTGAACTCTAAGCGCCCATACAGCAGGCCCTTTCGACAAATTCAAGGTCTTGAACTGAATACCTGTCTTGTCAGCTGCAACTCCCATTAAACCGCCGAGAATGTCTATCTCTTTAACTAAATGACTCTTTGCCAATCCGCCTATAGCTGGATTACAAGACATCTGAGCTATTTGATCAACAGTCTGAGTAATCAATAGAACTTTTTTCTTCATCTGGGCCGATATCCATGCTGCTTCTACACCTGCATGACCCGCCCCAACAACTATTATATCATATTCTTTTTTCATTTATTTCCCTTCCATTTTCCAAACACCATTCCATTCAACAGGTGGATCAGCGATCATCTGCTCGCATCTATAAACAAGAAGCTCCGATGTTTTATCCTTGTATTTCTCAGCTAATTCTGCAAATACACTCTTTGCTTCTGAGAATTTACCGTCTCTATATAACTTCAAACCTTTATTATAAACATTGAGCTTCTTCCATACTTCATCTGAGATCACTTTTTTATCTTTAAAATCAATCAATTCATATATTCTAACAGGCTTAACTTTCCCTTTCACGGAAACAAGATCAACCTCTCTGAATATAAAATCATCCTTAACATATTCATAAGTTGTACCACTTGTCAATATCTTTGTACCATAATATTTATTCAATCCTTCCAATCTGGACGCAAGATTCATTCCATCACCGATAGCAGTGTAATCGAAAAGTTCATCACTTCCAATATTTCCCACGGTCACAACGTCGGTATTAATACCCAGTCCTATTTCGATATCCCTGAATATTTCATCTTTTATGTGAGGACGCATATTATCAAGGTTCTCTAACATGTTCAGCGCTGACTTACACGCTAACTTCGGATGATCACAGTCCAACGGAGCACCAAAGAAACAAATTACGGCATCACCCATGTACTTATCTAAAGTTCCCTGATTAAGCTTAACAACCTTAGTCATTTCTTTCAGATAATGATTCAAAAATTCTACCAAAGTTTTCGGATCTGTCTTTTCACTGTAAGAAGTAAAACCCCTGATATCTGAGAACATCATCGTAATTTCTTTCTTAACTCCACCGACTTTCATTAGATCAGGATTTTTAAGCATTTCTTTTGATACAACATCCGGAACATATCTACCCAAAGTACTTTTAATGAACTTCTTGGATTTATTTTCATTGTAGTAACTGATCGTATAAGTTATCAAGAAAGAGAATATTATAGAATAGATCGGTCTGGTAATATCCAAAAGAATATTTTCATTATTGAACAGATAAAAAGACAATTTGTAATATGTTATCGATGCTAAAATAACAAAAATTGTTGAGAAAATCATATGTAGTCTACTGGAAACTAGTAAATTGACAATCAAAGATAAAAATAACATTATTAGAACTATATACAGCAAACCGATCTCGGTTATAAAATCATTTTTTATTATCGTATTTATGATGTTTGCATGAACTTCAACTCCAGGTAATTGTTTCTGTATCGGAGTAGACCGAAGGTCCATTAAACCTCTCAAAGAGGAACCTAGAAGAACGATATTGTTCTTAAAGGTTTTCTTTCCAAGTCGATTCTTCATTATGTCGTAGAAAGAAACTGTTCTGTATGTTTTCCAGGTTCCTTTGTAGTGAATTAACATTCTGTTCTTTGAGTCTAAAGGTATGACTATATCCTGTTTTACACTGTCAACTTGAGCATTTTTTAGGATCAAGCTTTCTTTATCATTGAAAACAATATCATCTTTTTCTAGTCCGAGATATTTCATACACATTACCAACGCAAACGATGGGTAAAGATTCCCTTCATACTCTCTAAAAAGAGAAATTCGTCTGAAAACTCCGTCATCATCACTTGTAATACCAAGATGTCCACTAGAATTAGCTGAACGAATAATATTCTTTGAACCATAGTCTAAGATATCTTCTTTTTCAGCATAAAATCCATTGTTCTCAAAATTGAATATTGAGAGAATCTCTGTGTCAACCGTATCAGCATAAATGAAATTATATCTGTCCTCTGCTTGAAAGTTATATCCTGCAACAACATTATTGGCATTTGAAATATTTTCACAGAGAATAGAATCCTGATCTGCAAATCTACTTTGATCAAAAAGAAGGTCAAAACCAACAACTTTCGCCTGTTTTTTTGCAAGATTCTTCACTGTTTCGGCTAAAAAAGTTCTTGGCCATTCAAAATATTTTCCCAATTTACTTACTGACCTGCTGTCAATATCTACTATTACAATTTCTTTGATCGAATTTTCTCTTACTTTTCCGTAATACTTTCCTTTGAACTTAAGGTCTGTGAACTGATTCTCGAACCTGTCAAAAAAGCTTATAACCGTAATCAAGGAAAGCATTGATATTAGTATACTTAGAGCAAGGACTTTCATTTTAGTCTTATTCATAATCACATCTTTTAAAAGGATTAAAGTGTTCTTCAAACAATAGAATTCAAATTATTGTAAGTTTATAATTTAACAATTCAAGTAATTTATATCAACAGGAAATAATATAATATATTATCTCTCTTATAATACTCTTATAAACCAATATAATAATTAATTATATTTATATTGCTTTATCAGTGAATTTTTGTTTTATTATTAGCTACCAATAACTATAAAAAGAAATTAACATATCGGAGAAATTAATGAGTTTCGAAGTGCCAGTAGATCAAAATATCATTGATGCATTTATCGAAGATGAAATGCAAAGATCTTACATTGATTATTCAATGTCTGTAATTGTTTCCCGTGCTTTACCAGATGTTAGAGACGGATTAAAACCGGTTCAGAGAAGAATCCTTTATGGAATGAATGAATTAGGTTTGCATTACAATAAAAAAGAAAATAAATGTGCTAGGATTGTCGGTGAAGTAATGGGTAAGTACCACCCTCACGGTGACCAAGCAATATACTCAGCTTTAGTTAGAATGGCACAGCCATTCACATTCAGATATCCATTGGTAAAAGGTCAGGGTAACTTTGGTAATGTTGACCTTCCTGCAGCTGCTCCAAGATATACAGAAGCAAAATTAAATAGACTTTCTGATGAAATGCTTGCAGATATAAACAAAGATACTGTTGATTTTGTAACGAACTATGATGATTCAATGCAGGAACCTTCTGTATTGCCAACTAGAGTACCCAATCTTTTGATTAACGGTGCACAGGGTATTGCAGTTGGTATGGCAACATCTATTCCACCTCATAATTTAACTGAAATATTACAAGGTACTTTGGCACTATTAGATGATCCCGAAATACCAATAGATAACATCAAAGCAGATGAAGAACTCGGTATCGAAGAAAAGAAAGGCTTGATGCATTATATCAAAGCTCCTGACTTCCCAAGTAAGGGTATTATTTACGGATATTCAGGTATAAAAGAAATGTACCTAACCGGAAGAGGAAGAGTTGTTCTCAGGGGACGTATCGAAAAAATTCTAACTGAGAAAAAAGGCGTAAGAAATAAATTGGTTATTACAGACATACCTTACCAAGTAAGTAGAAAAGGTTTAATCGAAAAAATAATCGACCTAGTTAAAGATAAAAGAATCGATGGTATTTTTGATGTCAACGATGAATCCAGTAAATTAACAAGAATCGTTATTGAGTTAAAGAAAGATGCGAATGAAGACGTTATTATAAATTTGCTATATAAACTTACTCCGCTACAAACTTCTATAAGTGGAAACATGATCGCATTGGTGAATGGCAAACCAATGCAGTTAAACTTAAAACAGTTTTTAGAGCAATTTATTCTTCACAGAGAAGAAGTTATAACTAGAAGAAGTCAGTTTGATCTAAACAAAGCTGAAGATAGAATTCATATTCTTCTTGGTTTAAATATTGCGTTAGATAATATTGACAGAGTTATTGCAATAATCAGAGGAAGTAAAAATGCTGATCTTGCAAAAACTGCTCTGATCGAAGAATTTAGCTTATCACCTATTCAGGCAAGTTCTATTCTAGCAATGAGATTATCTCAATTGACAGCTCTTGAAAGAGAGAAGTTACTAAATGAAATTGAAGAGCTTAAGCTAAAAATCGAAGACCTTAAAGATATTCTTGCCAGCAGAGAAAGAAGAATTGGCATAATCAAAGACGAAGTACAGGAGATCTTAGACAGATATGGCGATGCAAGACAATCTGAGATTGTTTACTATGCTGAAGATCTAACTGTTGAAGATATGATTCCAGATGATGATGTAATCGTCACATTGTCTTACTCTGGGTACATCAAGAGAATTAATTCTGCAGAGTTTAGACAACAAGGTAGAGGTGGTGTTGGCGCTAGAGGAGCAGATAGTAAAGACGATGACGTTATTGAGTTTCTGTTCAATGCTACA
The DNA here is from genome assembly GCA_027858225.1 of Candidatus Delongbacteria bacterium. Lineage (GTDB taxonomy): Bacteria > UBA4055 > UBA4055 > UBA4055 > UBA4055 > WTAK01. Next base: position 18,263 of record JAQIDB010000059.1, on the reverse strand, counting down.
AATCACAATTATATAATGTTCTTCACTGAAAGAGGTCAATGCTTCTGGAAAAAAGTATGGCAAATTCCTGAGATGGGTAAAGCTTCTAAGGGAAGACCTATTGTAAATATCCTTGAAAGAGTTCAAGGTGAAAAGATTAAAGCTATTCTTATCGTAAAAGATTACGAAAAAGATGGTGAATCAATAGTGATGGCCACTAAGAACGGTATTATCAAAAAAACTAAACTAATGGCTTATTCAAGACCTAATATTGGTGGTATAATTGCTATAAATCTTAGAGAAGATGATGAGCTACTTGATGTAATGATAACAAACGGTGAAAATGAAATCTTACTGGGTACTAATTTTGGATATGCGAATAGATTCCATGAAAGTATGGTAAGAGAAGTTGGTAGAAATTCTATCGGTGTTAAAGGTATTAACTTGAGAGAAGGTGATAAGGTTGTTGGAATGGTTGTTTCAGAGAATGAGGAAGAATCATTGCTTGTTATGAGTGAAAATGGTTATGGTAAAAGATCTGAAGTAGGTGCTTTCAGAAAAACCAAGAGAGGCTCAAAGGGTGTTAAAGCATTGAATGTTACCGATAAGACAGGTAAAATGATCTATCTTGAAAAAGCCAGCGATGAAAATGACCTTATGATCATGACTATCAAAGGAACTGTGATCAGACAATCAATCTCGAATATCCGTGTTATGGGTAGAAACACTCAGGGTGTAAGACTTATTAAGCTGAGAGAAAATGATCAAATTGCTGATGTTTGTATATTGCCAGAGTTTGAAGAAGTGCCGGAAATAGTTATCGAAGAAGGTGAAGTAATCACTTCTGATGCAGAAGGTACCGCTACTACCACAGAAGGCGATGAAGCAGCAATTGAAGAAACTCAAGAAAAGACAGAAATTACAGATACTAATGAAGAAGAAAAGACAGAATAATTAATTTTCCAATAAATTTCGGAGGGTATCATGCCTGTAAAAAAAGGATCTAAAAAGAAGACAGTAACAAAAGATGCTGTTGAAGTTGCTCCCAAAGAAGTAAAAGAAGTAAAAGAAGTAAAAGAAGTAGAAGTAGAAGAAGAGAAAGAAGTAGAAGAAGAGAAGGATGAGAAGATCAAGGATGAAGTTAGGCAAAAGGTAGTTGAAAAACTTAAAGAAGAAATCAAATCTAAAACAGTTGCAGAAGAAAGTTACAATGATGATTTTAACGGTGAAAGTGAATCTTTGAACATTGTTGAAAGATTTGTAAGATTTGAAACTGAAACTAAGATCGGTATTATTTCATCTCTTGTTTTATTCTTAGCTATTATATTCAGCTGGGATTGGATAAATACTACTTGGTGGCTAATCCTAATAATTGCAGCAGTTTCTTTAAAAACTCTTCATTCTCAATCAAATGACCTTGAAGAAGACAAACCATTCGAAGCTAAGATGTCGAGGTTGTTTTTCATAGGAACTATGATCCTATTGGTTATCAGAGATCTCGTAATAACTTCAAGACTTGATAACTGGTTAGATTATATTAAGTAAATGCTACTTTCATCCTTAATATCATCCTTGATACTATTAGAGAGTAGGGAGGTTGGGCAAAGTATGCTTTCCCAACCTTTCTTGATTTCTATTATTTTAATACTTTTTGGATTTGACGCCAACTATGTGCTGATGACCGCGACAATAACGCATCTTTATTTTTTATATTATGTCCCCTCAGGAGCTACAAAATATCCTGAATATCCATTTGCATTCTTCGTCGTAATAGCTTCGTCTAAGCTAACATTTGGGCTTTTTGAGAATAGCATAGGAGCATTGGTACTGTTATCTTTTACTCTGATAATCGTTTTCAGCAGAATCACGGCACATTATGTTTACTTTAAAAGAAAAATGATTAACCGATTTATTGACACTCCGAAAGAAGCAACGATTAGATACTATATGCTGTTCAGTGTCGTTTCATCATTTATTTCAGGATCGATCTATGCATTTCTTTTAATCTTTTTATCATCTGAAGTAATTCGATTTTTTTCTGGGTTAATAAAATTTGATATTAATGTTAACAATTTGATCATAGTTATTACCATAGGAATATTCGCTCCTTACTTTTTTTCAAAGAAAAAATTAAAAGCAGTAACAATTGGAATAATCCTAGCTGCAATATTCTACATTATTATAAGATAAAGAAATGAGAATACTGACAAAAAAAGAAATATTTATTCTTACTGTAAGAACTTTTTTAATCCGAACTTTATACAATTATAAAAACTTATTTGGTATAGGACTATGCTACTGCCTTTTGCCTGTAGGTAAAAAATCATTTAATCCTGATCTAAAAACGGAAGAGTTTCTTAAAAGACATATCTCGTTCTTCAATACAAATGTATATTTATCCGGTTTTGCTGTAGGTATTACGATCCATATGGAAAGCTCTGGAAAATCAGAGAAGTTAGTTCAGGTTAAAAACACCTTATCAGGTACTCTTGGAGCTCTTGGTGATAATCTTATCAATAAGACGATATTGCCTTTAATGATATTTTCATCACTGAATTTCTTTGTTATTCACAAATTTGAACTAAATTTATTTACAATTTTTTTTAATTTATTCTTGCTTACAATATTTAATATCTTCAATTTTTCAATAAGATATTATGGTATTTCCAGAGGACATAAAGTCGGTTCCAAAAGCCTTGACCTCTTTAAGAGTAAAAGTTATAAATCTATAATGAAAATACTATCTTTTACACGTGATCTTCTTGCAGCATTCCTAATAATAAACCTGATAACACTTTTAAACCTGCCGAAGTCAAATCATGTATACTTACTCAATTTGTCATTTAGTATGCTACTATTCTTTTATCTTACCAAATTTTTTCAAATTACCCTCAGAGAGATTGCTATAATTTTAGCAGTTCTATTCTACTTAATAGTCCATATATATTATTTCTGATTGAATATTATTTGTTAGCATTATTATTGTGTTTTTCATTCAAAGAGATTACATTATTATTAGGAGTATAACAATTTAAACAATAACTAAGGAAACAACATAGAACAAATGACAGAAAACAAAGTAGAAATTATAAATAGTCTCGGGCTACATGCTAGACCCGCGGCACAATTAGTAAAAATTACAACCCAGCATGATTGTGATGTTTTTATTGAAAAAGACGGAATGGAAATAAATGCAAAATCGATCATGGGTGTTATGATGCTTGCTGCAGAACAAGGTTCCTTTATAACAATAAAATGCGATGGTGAAGATCAGAATGAGTGCATGAATGAACTTGTAAATTTAATAAAAAATAAATTTTTCGAAGAATAATGCCAAATATAAGAGAAGAATAGTGCCAAAACTTAGAAAAGAAAAAATATTGAAAGGAGTTCCTGCATCACCGGGAATTAGTATAGGTACACCTTTTCATTATGTTCATGAAACTTTGAATGTATCTAGGGAAGTTATCGAAGATCACGAAATAGAACTTGAGATAGAGAAATATCGAAGATCTATTGAAAAATCTAGAGCACTGATACTAAGTGACAAGAAAAAAGCAAAGAAAAGAAGTGGCAATGATTCAGCTAAGATCTTTGAAGCTCATCTATTGATACTTGATGATATTGTTTTGATTGAAGAAGCTATTTCTTTAATTTCTACTCAAAATGTACAGGCTTCATACGCTGTAAGTAAAGTCATGAAAGATTATCAAACAGCTTTTGAAAATTTGCAGAATGAATATTTCTCACAAAGAGCTTTTGATGTAGAGGATGTTTGTCGAAGAGTCATCAGTAATATTATTGCAGAGGAAAAAAACGAAGAGCATGATACTACAGTTCTTAACGGAAAAAAAATTATCATCACCCAAAAATTATTCCCTTCGGATACATTAAATTTCGACAAAGAACACATTTTAGGGATTATAACTGAAACCGGTGGAAGCACTAGTCATGCAGCTATCATGGCAAGAGGTTTAGCAGTACCGGCTATTGTTGGAGTTCAAGGAGTTGGTAAGTGGATTGACGATACTTCATTACTGATTTTAGATGGATACACTGGGGAAGTTATAATAAATCCTACACCAAGCACATTTGAACTGTATAAAAAGAAACAGCATGAAGAAGAAAAGCAATACAAAGCAGATCTTAGCATTGCAAAGCTTCCGTCTGAAACCTTAGATAATGAAAAGATAAATATTTCATGTAATATTCAAACAGGTGAAGAAATTGAGAGCGTTTTAAAGTGGTCAGGAGAAGGGATCGGTCTTTTCAGGACTGAATTTCTTTTTGAAAGTAGCATGAGTATTCTGTCGGAAGAAGAACAATTTCAAATTTATGACCAGGTTAGCCAGGATATATTTCCAAATAATGTTATAATACGACTTCTTGATATCGGTGGAGATAAACTTCAGAACAAATTAAGGATCAAAGAAGATAACCCATTCCTCGGAGTAAGGGGCATCAGGCTTTTATTTGACCATCCTAGTATCCTTAAATCTCACCTTAGAGCTATACTAAGAGCATCTCACCGAAAAAATATTTGGATAATTATTCCATTCGTAACCGATATATATGAAGTCAAGCGAATAAAAGGAATAATTGGGCGAACAAAAAATGAATTACTTTCAGAAGGTATCAAGGTTGACAGGAAAATCAAAATAGGTATAATGCTTGAAATACCTTCGGTTGTTTTGATCGCTGATCATATTGCACCACTAGTAGATTTTTTCAGTATTGGAACCAATGACCTTACACAATACACACTAGCTGCAGACAGGGGGAATGAAAGAGTAAGTCATATTTTCGACTCACTTCACCCTGCTATGATTCAATTAATTAAAAAATCTATAGATTCTGCAAATAAACATGGTAAGTATATAAGTATATGTGGCCAAATGGCTGCTTACCCAATTGCTATTCCACTATTGCTTGGACTAGGTCTACGAAATTTTAGTGTGACACCTTTTTTAGTACCAGTTGTTAAAAAGATTATTCGCAGAGAACTTATCTCTGATTGTGAAAAAATTGCTGAACAATGTTTGAAAAGTGGTAATGGTAGAAAAATAAATAAAATATTATCCGATTTTTTCACAAATACAATCGGTGAAAGAATGATACATTAAAAAATATATAGTTGAATCAAAAAAGGCTGGTTTTACCAGCCTTTTTCTTTTATACCGAATGAATACCCATCTTGAAGACGCTCTCTGCTGCTTCTAATACAGCTTCACACAAAGTTGGATGAGGATGCACCGTATCAATTAATTTGTGCATAGATAACCCATTACTCTTAATTAAGACCAATTCCTGCAGAAGATCTGAAGCATGTGGTCCAACAATATGAGCTCCTAGTAATTTTTCACCAGATTCATCTGTCAATACTTTTACAAATCCATCTGTTTCACCTAAACCTTTTGCTTTTCCATTTGCCGCAAAAGAAAATCTACCTGTTTTATATACGATACTATTTTCTTTTAATTCTTGCTCTCTCGCTCCAATAGATGCTATTTCGGGATTTGTGAATATTGCAGAAGGAATTGAGTCATAATCAATTTCCTTAACCTTTCCTGCGATATTCGCAACTGCGACTAAACCTTGTGTTGCTGCAACATGAGCCAACATCCATTTGCCAGTAATATCTCCAATTGCATATATATTATCAATTGATGTTTGCATTTTATCATTTATATCTATGAAATTCTTATCTGTAAGCTTCAGATCTAATTCATCTATTCCATTTCCTAAAGTATTTATAGACCTACCACCAGCTGCTAAAACTTTTGTATAAACTTCTTCAGAGCCATCACTGAGAAATATCTTAATCTTACCATCTTCGATTATTTCTATCTTTTCAACTTTAGTTTTTAGTTTAAGAGTGACACCTTTTTTCTTGAAAGATGTTTGTAAAGTTCTGGATACTTGAGCATCTTCAGTAGGAACCAGGTTCTTCAGCATTTCGACAATAGTTACATCTGACCCAAGATCGTTATAAATACCTGCAAATTCACATCCTACAACACCTCCACCTATCACGAGTAATTTCTCAGGTATCTCCTTCATATCTAAAGCATCATCACTTGTAATAACATTCTGATGATCAATATTAAAGAATGGAAGTATTAAGGGCTCTGATCCTGTAGCAAGTATAATACTTTTGGCAGTTAATTTTTCACCGTTATCTAAAGTTATCTCGTTATTGCCTGTAATTTTTCCAAAATTATTAAAAACCACTATTTTTCTTAACTTAAATATCTTATCTAATCCACCTACTAAACTATCTACTATTTCCTGCTTTCTATCTATTATTTTTTCAATATTCACTTTTATATTTTCAACAGTAATGCCGAAATCTTCACTTTTTTTGATCTTGGCTAAGATATCAGTTGAAGCCAAAATTGATTTGGTAGGAATACAACCTCTATTCAAACAAGTTCCTCCTAGTTTATCTCTTTCAATTATTGCAGTTTTCAACCCGTATTGATTTGCCCTAATTGCAGCAGTATAGCCACCGGGACCACCACCTAATACTAATACATCATAATCCATTTATCTTCCTTAGTTTATTTTTTTCAAATGTAATATGAACAAAATTAAATATCAATAAAAAAAGGACTGCATAATTGCAGTCCTTTAATTTCTCTAACCAATAATTTATCTAATCGATTCAGATTACTTAGACGTTACTCTGAATTCAATTCTTCTATTCTTAGCTCTACCTTCTTTCTTCTTGTTATCAGCGATTGGTTTTGCTTCTCCGTAACCAATAGAAGTTAACTGACTTTGAGGTATGTTAAGTTTAGTAGTAAGGTAATTCATAACTGAATTTGCTCTTTTACCTGAAAGTGATTTGTTATAAGCTGCACTTCCTTGACTATCAGTATGACCCTCGACCTGAATATGTATACCCGGATTATCAATGAATATACGCTTAACAGAATCTAAAGTTGGGAATGATGCAGATGTTAATTCCGCTTTACCTGTTTTGAAGTAGATGTTATCTAAATTAATAGTATCGTCTTTCTTCAAGATAACAGCATCTGGACAACCATCTTCATCTTCAAATCCATTAAATGTTTCAGCATCGTTAGGACACTTATCAACAGGATCTAAAATTCCATCCTTATCATTATCTAATTCAGGGCAACCATCTTCATCTTCAAATCCATCAAAATCTTCTGGATCATCTGGACACTTGTCATCAGTATCTTGAATACCATCACCATCTCTATCTAGATCAGGACAACCATCTTCATCTTGGAATCCATCCATATCTTCAGGTTCGTTAGGACATTTATCCGCAACATCTAAAATACCATCTTTGTCATTATCAACATCAGGACAACCATCTTCATCTTCAAATCCATCTTTATCTTCTGCTACATTTGGACATTTATCCTTAAGATCAGTTATACCATCTTTATCATTATCAAGATCCGGACATCCGTCGATATCTTCAAATCCGTCTTTATCTTCAGGCACTGTAGGACATTTATCTTTTTTATTTGGAATACCATCCTTGTCAATATCAGTACTCTCTCCACCAATAGCATAAGTAAGACCAACATCAATTGATAATTGGTTGTGAACATCTTTTCCAAGAGATTCAAAATCACCGAATGTATCTATTACTAAAAGATGTCTAATATCACCTCTAAAAGCTAATACATCAATTATTGAATATTTAAATCCACCACCATAGTTGATCATTGGTGAGATATTGCTATCAAAGTTATAAGGATCAACATTTGTAGCTCCAAAACCAAGAGCAACGTAAGGAGTAACAACTTCTTGTGGTGCGATATAGTACAATCCGTCTATATGAAATACTGTAAAGTCAACATCCCAATCCTCTTTTAACACCCAACCATTAGGAGTCATCCAATCTTTTAAAACTTGAGTTCTCGTAAAACCAAGTGTAGTTTCGACAGCCCATTCACTGGTAATGTTATAACCTAGTCTCATTCCTAAGTAACCTTTGTGTTCAAGATCATAATCCATGTTATGCTCAAAGGCATAAATACCTACAAACGGAGATATGTCTATCGAATGTGCTTTAATCTGGGCACTAACCACTCCTGCTAAAAACAAAAGAGCTATCAATGCTGTTTTAAGAATTTTCATTCCTGTTTCCTCCTAACATTCTATTTATATATTATTTTTTTTTAATACAATTTCAACACCAGAACCTGTTCACACATGTTATTCAGTGTAAATATAGCTATGGCTGTAAGGTATCAGAGAGTAAATATATATACTAAAGTAAACTTGGACAAGCATTTTTTTTTTTATTTTATAGTTACTCTATTACGTTTCAGTAATTTATCTTAATCCTCAACGAAAATTTATAGCCTTACAAGCTGATTTTATCCGACAATTGTCTATAAGCTTCATAAAGTACAATCGCACACGAATTACTTAAATTAATTGACCTTATCAGATTAGACATAGGTATCGTCATACCTTTATCTTTGAATTCATTATGGAATTTCTCCGGCAAACCTGCAGTTTCTTTTCCAAAGAATATATAATCATTCGGTTTATATTTAACTTCTGTATAACTTTTCGTCGCTTTTGTTGAAGCAAAGCAAAAATTGGCATTTTGATTTTTATCAAAAAAGTCTTCTAGAGATCTGTACACTTCTAGGTTTAGATCCTTCCAATAATCTAAACCTGCTCTCCTTACATCCTTTTCATCTAAACTGAATCCAAGCGGCTCAATTAAATGAAGCTTAGCTTTTAGGCCAACACATAACCTTCCAATATTGCCGGTATTTGCCGGTATTTCAGGTTCAAATAATACAACATTTATCCAATGATCGTATGGCATAGCAGACAATTCTCCCAGATTAAATTTTTCAACAATTTAAATGTAATAAAATTTGGTGAAATAAAAAAGGTCTTAGAAATTCTAAGACCTTAAGAAATTGATCGGATAACTCTTATTGTTCTTTTTCAACAATAGAAACAAACTTTTTCCCTTGAGCTTTCTTTGCAAAAAGAACTATTCCTTCAGATTTTGCAAAAAGCGTGTGATCATTACCTATTCCTACATTTTTTCCTGGATGAAATTGAGTTCCTCTTTGACGAACTATGATAGCACCAGCTTTAGCAAGCTGACCACCATACAACTTAACCCCTAACATCTGAGGGTTACTGTCTCTTCCGTTCCTAGAACTACCAACACCTTTCTTGTGAGCCATGATGTCCTCTTTATATAAATTATTTTAAGCTGTTATTATCTTTTCAACTTTTACTACAGATAAGTACTGTCTGTGACCACGTTTTACTTCATAGCCTTTTCTTCTTTTCTTTTTAAAGACAATTACTTTCTTATCTTTTTTATTTTCTAATACTATAAATTTTACCGAAGCACCTTTTACATAAGGTGTTCCAAAGCTAGTAGTTTCACCTTCGCCAATAGCTAATACATTCGTGATTTCAAATTTATCACCATCACTATAAGGTAATCTATCAATTTTTATTGTCTCATTCTCTTTAACTAATTGTTGTTTTCCTGAGATCTCAACTACTGCGTACATTCCAAGCCCCGTTCTTTGATTAAGTTTTTCGAGTTTGCAAATATAATGTAATATTATCGTAAAGTCAAGAAATTATATGAAGATTTTACAACATTGATTTGACAATAAATAATTTGAAATCTCGTAAGCCTAGATACAATCTTTTATATTTAATAATTGTATTGACAAAATATCTATTATACATTATATTTTCACCTTCTTAGAAAACGCCTATATCTAGGCTGTACACTGAGAAATTTATAATTATTTGTTTACTTGGAGGATTAAAATTTTATGAACGAACATAACAACATTGTGAGATGGGTGATTTTCGCGTTACTATTCTCATGGGCGGTTTACTCTTTAATACCAACTTATAAAGTTTATTTTTCATCAGAGAATGATATGATTGAAAAAATAAAGACGAAAGTTGAAGTTGACAAGATTGTAATGAAGAAAAAACAGGGTGAAAAACTTACTGTTTTAGAAAATAATTTATTTGATGAATTCGGTAATGATCCTGAATACCTTTCTCTCGCTGAAGGTGAACTTGATAAAATCGCAGAATTTGAAAAATTGAACCAAAAAAGCTTAGCTCTTGGTCTTGATCTTCAGGGTGGTATGCATTTGGTACTTGAAATAAATTATGATCAATTACTAAAAAACAAAGCTAAAATAAAAGATAAGCAACTAGAAGACGTTCTAGCTTCTGTCAAAGCAAAAACTGGTAATGATAAGTCCATTTATTTTAATCAAGTAAGAAACACTTTCTCAAGTAAGAGTATTCCGTTGAGCACGTATTTTGGGAAAGATGGCGATAGCGATGATAGGATTATAGCTTCTTTGGACAGTGCTGCAAAAAAAGGAATTATCACAACTTTGGAAGTTTTAAGAAACAGAATAGATCAATTTGGGATTGCAGAACCTTCTATTCAGAAAAGAGGAAAGCATAGAATTATCGTTGAACTTCCGGGTGTTAAGGACGAAGAAAGAGCTACAAATCTTGTTAACAGAGCAGCATTCCTTGAATTTAAACTTGTTGCAGAAAATGAAGATATTCAAAAGAAATTTGATGAAATAGACTTGGTACTTTTAGGTGATGAAAAGAATGAAGATGCTAAAGAAACAATCGAAGCTGTTAAGAAAGAAGTTGTAGAAGCTGATACGAATACTACTGCTGAAGACGCTACCAAATTGCTTTCAGGAGCAACTTCAGACTCTACGGATGTTGTATTAACTGATTCTGAAATGATAAAGCAACACCCATTCAAAGCACTTCTAATCGGTGGACGTGGTGGAGAAATTCTTGTAAAATCAGAAAATAAAATTAAGATAAATGATATAGTAAAGAAAGACAGGGTAAGAGCCATACTTGGTAAATATGAGTTTGTTTGGAAAAATAAGCCCGTTATTTTGAACGAAGAAAAATATTATGAATTATTCCTTGTATTAAACAAAGCTGAATTAGATGGCACATCAATAGTTGAAGCTAATGCTAGTGTAGCATCTGGAAGCTCATCGATGGGTGGATGGGAAGTTCCTTTCGAACTTGACAAACCAGGTGGTAGAATATTTGCTGATGTCACTGGAAATAACATTGGTAGAAGACTTGCTATTATTCTTGATGGTAAATTATTTATGGCGCCAAATATCAATAGTAGAATTCCAAATGGAAGAGGTGTTATAACTTTGGGTGGCTCTTCAGCAACGGAAGCTAGAGATATGGCTATCGTACTTAAGGCTGGAGCGTTAGAAGCTCCATTAGAAATTATGGAAAAAAGAATAATTGGTCCATCCCTTGGAACTGATTCTATTAAAAGTGGTGTGACAGCTTCAATCGTTGGTGTATTGCTGGTTATAGTATTTATGGTTATCTGGTACAAACTCAGTGGTATATTTGCTGCTATTGCTTTGATATTAAATTTAATCTTCACTATCGCAACACTAAGTTATTTTAGAGCAACGTTAACGTTACCGGGTATCGCTGGTATGATTTTAACTATCGGTATGTCTGTTGATGCAAACGTTTTAATATTTGAAAGAATCAAAGAAGAATTGAAAGAAAAAAGAACCGTTTTATCTGCGGTAAATGCAGGTTATGAACAAGCTTTCAAAGTGATCTTTGATGCTAATATCACAACATTTATAGCTGGTATAACCTTGTATCAATTTGGTACTGGTCCGATAAAAGGATTTGCACTAACATTGATGATTGGTATAATGTGGAGTATGTTCACTGCAGTTGTTTTGACTAGATTACTTACAGATCTATATGTAAATAAGAATTCATCAAAAATTAGTGTATAACCGTTAAGATAGATAAAATTTAGGAGTTTCAATATGTCAAATAATAGAAAAATTGATTTTGTAGGTAAGCGTAAACTAGCTGCCATTTTATCAATTTCTGTAATTTTAATCGGTGTATTATTTATAGTAACGCAGAAAGGTTTAAATTACAATATCGAGTTTAATGGTGGATACTTAATGCATGCAGGTTTTAGCAAATCTATTGATATTGCCGAACTCAGAAAAACAATTTCCGATAACGATATTAAAGGTTTCCAATTACAGGAATTTAGTGACAATACCGCTAATGCTGATTATGAAACCGAAGTAATTATCAAAGTTGAAACTAACGATCAAAATGTTAAAGAGATCGAAGCTAAGATCACTAAAGCTTTAGAAGATAAATATGGTAGAGAAGCATACGAAATCAGACAAGCTTCAAGTATTGGTCCAAAGATTGGTGAAGAATTGAAAGATTCTGCAATTAAAGCAATTTTTTGGTCACTTCTATTCATATTAATATACATTACGATAAAATTCCAATTCAGATATGGTATTGCAGCTATTGTTGCTCTTACTCATGATGTCACAATTACAATTGGTATATTATCGATACTAGGTTATCTATTTGACTATGAGATATCGCTATCTGTTATTGCTGCACTTCTAACGATTGTTGGATATTCATTAAATGACACGATCGTTGTATTCGTTAGAATTAGAGAGAATACTAAAAAACTTGAAGGTATGGATTTTGACAAGATGGTAAATGTATCAATCAATGAAACATTGACAAGAACATTATTAACTTCTTTAACAACTCTACTTGTAGTTTTTGTTCTATTCTTATTTGGTGGAGAAGTAATTAGAGACCTTTCAACAACATTATTGATCGGAGTTGTTGTAGGTACTTATTCTTCTATCTTTGTCGCATCTCCAGTTGTTATAGCTTGGAACAATATGACAAAAAAGAAAAAAAGGGTGAAAAAAGCTTAAATTTGAGATTATAAATTAATCACTGAGACAAGTTTAAAGCTTAATAACTTTAAACTTGTTTTTAGTTTTCGGAGGATATTATGAGTGTAAAAATAGCGATCGGAGCACAATGGGGAGATGAAGGAAAGGGCAAGATAATTGACCTACTCGGATCTCAGGCAGATTTTATTGTAAGATATCAGGGTGGAGCAAATGCAGGTCACACAGTAAAGATAAAGGATAAGAAATTCGTTCTTCATATGATACCATCTGGTGTTCTTAATGATAATGTTATTTCAGCGATCGGCAACGGAGTTGTTTTTGATTACGATTCATTCATCAAAGAACTTAAAACCCTGAATGACGGAGGTATAAATCCTGATGGGAAGCTTTTCATTAGTCCGTATGCTCATGTTGTAATGCCCTATCATAAAGAAATTGATAGAGCTAAAGAATCTGCAAGAACTACTAAGATCGGTACAACTTTTAAAGGAATTGGTCCTGCATATGAAGATAAAATATGTAGATGCGGATTTAGGGTAATTGATATTTTAGATAATGAATATTTCGCTTCAAAACTTAAGCAAAATATTGAAGAAAAGAATTTTATCTTCGAAAGACTATATGGCGAAAGCAATAAATTTAACTATGATGAGATATTAAATGATTGTCTTTCTAAGTTTGAAATAATCGCAAAGTATGTTAAAGATGTTTCTATTCTTTTAGAAGAGGCAATGGAACATAATAAGAATATCCTTTTTGAAGGTGCACAAGGAACACTTCTTGACGTTGATCATGGAACATTTCCATATGTTACATCATCAAATACAATTAGTGGTGGTGTTTCTATCGGTGCTGGGATCAACCCTACTAAGATCACTGAAGTACTTGGAGTAATGAAGGCATATGTAACAAGAGTTGGAAACGGTCCTTTTGTTACTGAATTAGATGATGAAGTTGGAAAGTTTTTGGCAGAAGTAGGTGGAGAAGTAGGTGCAACTACCGGTAGACCTAGAAGATGTGGTTATTTTGATGTTCTAATCGCAAAATATGCTGTCAGGATTAACGGAATCTCATCAATAGCTTTAACAAAACTTGATGTTCTTGGTGGTCTTGAAAAAATCAAAGTATGTACTGCCTATAAATACAATGGTAAGTTACTTCACGATTTTATTCCTGTTGCAAAAGTTCTTGAAAATAGTGTACCTGTATATGAAGAACTTGATGGTTGGTCAGAAGATATTTCTAAGATCAAGAATTATAAAGATCTTCCTGAGAATGCAAAAAGATATATTGAATATATTGAAAATGTTACTAAAGTGCCTGTTAGTATCGTTTCGGTTGGTCCTGAAAGAAGTCAATCTATATTCAAAGATTAAAATAAATTAGCCATATGTAATGGATCATGATGTAAAGATATATGATTTTTTCAATAGTACTTTGAAAAAATATTTACAAAAAATGAGATTGAGAAATTCTGATTCACGTGATCAATTATTAAGATTTTTATGCCTTGATAGAAATGGACTTAATCCTCACTTTGAAGCTGAAGAAATCTATCATGAATTAAAAAAACAAGATTATAAGATCTCAAGAGCTTCTGTTTTTAGAAATCTTACTCTTTTTACTAATGCCAGAATCTTAAGAAAATCAAAATTTGGTGAGAATCATTTTCATTATGAATTATGCAATGATCAGAGTTTTTTTCACCATCATTTAATTTGTAAAAACTGCGGAAAAGTAATTGAATTCAATAGTACACAAATAAAAAAACATGCAACAAAAGCTGCAAAGATGAATAATTTTTCACATATAGAGTATCGTTTTGAAATATTTGGAATTTGTAAAAATTGTATTGAGGAAAAATAAATGTTTGAAATAAAAGTAAAAAAATTAGCAGAAAAAGCAATTTTACCATCATTTGCTCATCCTGGAGATGCCGGACTTGATCTTTTTTCTATTGAAAATAAGGTTCTTGAACCAGGAAAATCACATCTTGTTAAAACTGGCATCAGCATTCAGTTGCCAAAAAATACTGAGGCTCAGATAAGACCCCGAAGTGGATTGGCTCTTAAACATACGATATCTTTGACAAATACTCCTGGAACAATCGATGAAGGATACAGAGGTGAAATTGGTATTATTATGATAAATCATGGTAATGAGAATTTTACTATCAATGCAGGCATGAAAATTGCCCAAATGGTAATCAAACCAACTTATAACGTTAATATTACTGAAGTAGATAATCTTAGCGATACAATCCGTGGTGAAGGTGGATTCGGATCGACCGGAATATAAAGGAGTTTAGCTGCATGAAAAAAAATGAACCGGTATATTTATTTCTACAAAATACTTTAAAGGATAACCCTAGGACTTTTTTTAAAGGTGTGTTAGCTGTATTTTTTGTAAATATAATGATCTACTATATGTTTAATCCAACCTATGCTGTGATCGCTTTAGTACTAACAATTTTATCACTTACAGAGATATTTTTTTCATTTAAATATATGCTTTACGATGACAGATTAGTCGTAGATCGTTACTTTTATAAGATAAGGCATGAGTATGCATACTATAAAAAAGTCTCTTTAGATAAGAATGGTATTTTTTTATCCCCGTATAGGATTTCTTCAAGAATGGAATCATTCAGAGGGATTTTACTCAGAATTCCTGCAGATAAAAGAAATGAAGTACTCGAATTTTTAAAAGGAAAGATCGAACCAAAGGAAGAAAAAGTTATCGAGACTTCTCCCACAGATTCCCAATCAGAATAAAAATTACTGCTGAGATTATTGCACCATAGGTTTTATCTACTGAGAACCATCCCATCTTATTTGCAAGAATACAAACAAATATAGTTATTGTTCCACCTATGAAAGCTAGAACTACACCTGTAGAAGTTATCCAATTCCTTTTATAAATACCCAGTATTATAACGATCGCTCCAATGGCTCTTATTGCATAGGAAACATAAGCTGCTTCAAGGATTGCTCCATGAATAAATATTGCCAGAGGTATCGTAATAACATTTACTAAAAGCACCATATTCTTTGCAGTTTTTAGCAATTTTTTATCATCAACTTTCTTATGGATTATTCCCTGATAAATATCTTTTGTAGCTATGGTCACAATTGCAAAGTTCACAGGTCCTACTGTGGAAAGAATAGCTGCTAAAACTCCGGCTAAGGCAAGTCCACCTAAGACAGGATGTATAAATTCGGGAGTAGTAAGCAGGGTTGACAGTACCATTTTAGGGTTTGTAATTGATGATACTTCAAAGAATTTCCCGGTTTTAGCTATTAGCCCAAGAAATGCTATCATTATACCAAATGGTGCTATTATTAAACTTGAAACGATAGCCGCTCTTTTAGCTGTAATTGCATTCTTTGCTGCAAATATGGGCTGAATACTTGCCTGACCGGCCATTCCTCCAAGAATCCCTCCCAATAAAAGACTAAAGGCTTTGCTCATACCTCCACTGAAAGGATTATAGAAATTTTCAGGAGCTCCTGTTGCCATTAACGAAGATTGTAATTCCGCAAAACCTCCGACCTTATCCATACCGATAAATGTTGCGATCCCTATCCCAATGAACATTACCACAACATGTATTACTCCTGTAATAGCCAAAGCATGCATTCCACCAATGTAAGTATATAATGTAATTATCACTGAAGATATAAGGATAGAAGTTGTCCAGTCCAGACCGAGTAAAGGGCCAAAGAGACCTGCGCATGTCTGCAACTGAACATAAGCTAAAGTAATATATGCTAGAAGAAAGGCTATCGCTGAAACTGTTCTGGCATTATCACCGAATAGAAACTTAAGCATTTCACTTACTGTGTGAACATCTTTCTTCCTATAGTGAGAAGCTACCGTGAAGCCGATGATGATCATTCCGGTTGCTGTTGCAATGTTGTAGAGTATCGGTCGCAAAGTACCAGTGTTGAAAGCTTGCTCACTGACTCCGATTGTGCTCATACCACCTAACCATTCGGCAGCTACTACAACAGCACAAACAATTACACCTAGATTTCTTCCTGCGACTAAGAAATCAGAGGTGGACCTACTCGCCATCTTTTTCGTAAGAAAAGAAATTAAGATAACTAAAGCGAAATACGATATTATAATAAAAATATAAATGTTCATTACTTCACTCTCTTATACACTTCTGTAAATTCATTTACTAATAATTTAAATCTACATTGTGTAGAAAAAATTATCAACGCTAAAATATTGTAATCTTAAAGTGTTTTTAGAGATAGTTCCTTTCATATCTCTGCCTTACTCTTCTAATAATTTCTTAAAATCTTTTACTGAAGGTAAATATTTTTTCAATTCTGTAGGGAGTTTATTTGCAACTGTATAAGTTGCAACACCAACAGGAGCATTTGCCTTGATCTTTGAAGGAATGATTTTATCAAAATTATTTTGAAGTTTCCCTTTTTCCTTATACAAATTTGAATCTAAATTATAACGAAGCAGATCAACTGTCCACTGATTTTTTACTGAACTTTTAATATAAAAATATCTTTCTAAATCATCTTTACATTTATTGATCAGAAGCATATGAGAAGTAAAGCTAACGCTAAAAAATGCATTGATAAAAATATCGTAATTATTAATATTGAATCGGGCAGTTATTAACTGCCTAATTGGCTTATCGCTATCTTTTGTTAAATACTTCGAATCAATTTGGGCAGTTGACAACTGCCCAAATTGAAGATAGGCGTATTCATCATAAAATTGTCTCATATTTTTTAAATTTCTAACAGAAAATCCCCTAATTCCTTTGAACTCATTCTGAATTTCATTTGAAATATGTTCTAGAACTTTACTTCCCCAGTCATTAATAGATATTTTGTCAGATAATAGGTTCCCTATTGAATAGTATAATAAGATTAACTCTTTATTGACTGCCTTAGAAGCATTATATCTACTTCTTCGTATATTTTCTTTTATACTACTAATTAATTCAATTTCTACAATTTTCATTTGTTTACCTTCTTTTAAATTCCACATACGGATGAACACATGGGTTCATCCCTACACAATCATTGGTATTCATGTGTATTTGTGAAATATAAACAAGGCACTAGGTCAAATAGTGACCTTTTGCTCTTTGGTTGCAAAAAAAATGCTCCCGAAGGAGCTAAGAGCTTATTGATATTTTATACTCGAAATAAGATACAACTTCTCCGTTCTAACTGAGTGTTCTGAAGTTTTCATGACTACTCTTTACTTATCCGATTCAAATTCTTTTAGAGATTTTCCGTTTGAAAGTTTCCATTCTTTTAAACCATTTGCATTTCTACCCATAACTATTGCTGCGGCAGTGGAAGGACTTCCAAAAATATAATCCTCCGTTAGCTCGAAGTATATTGTACCCTATAAACTGGACAGATAAAAAAAGGGGGTGTATGTTTGCAATTTTTTTATTAAACTGGTATAGATAAATAGAATTAAGGAATTTATTATGATCAAAAAGTTTAGTAAAAAAGA
>JAQIDB010000008.1 GCA_027858225.1 Candidatus Delongbacteria bacterium | reverse complement strand
AGGGTAGACTTTCCGGATCCGTTACGACCTAGTAAGCAGATCCTGTCATTTTTATTAATTTGAAAATTAGTTCCACTTAGGACATCATCACCACCGAAAGATATAAATATATTGTTTAGTTTTATCAGCATAGAACAAGGAATAAAAGAAAAAGACCGGAGAAAACCAAATTAAATAAATAAAAAAAGGAATGGTACAAACCATTCCTTTTAGAAAAGATAGACGTACTGGTAGTACGTCTGTATGGATTATTTCTTTTCACCGAATTTCCAGACAATACCAAATTTATGCGAATCACCGATAGTATCTTCGTTGAGTAAAACAATAGCATAATTAAAATCAATGAATTTAAAACCAAATCCTAATCCCATTGAGACTGCATTGCTGTTCATTCCTCCTCTCAAGGCGAATGAATAATCAGTGTAGTTGAATGCATATTCCATTCCTGCGGCATACTTAATGCTCATACCTTCAGTTTTGTTAATATCTTCTTTTGTAGTAATATCAGCAGCAAAAGTCAGTTCATGCATATTTTCAGAGAAACCAACTACATAAGCAGTACCAAATGTGTAATATGGTCTGATCATCTCATCTTTCATATCAGCAACAAGGTTTTTGCCTGTTGCTGCAAGTGTGAAATTGTGATCTTTGAATGGTTGGTATAAAACCCCCATATCAAAACCAAACCCGCTTCCATCTCCGATCTGGGCATTGATAGTGGATCTTTTCAAGGATAAACCGAAAGAGAAGCATTCAGCAAGTCCCATACCGTATGAAAGATAAATATCATTCTCGCTCATACTTGTTTCAGTATTGTTGACACCTTCTTCCAAAGTAGCACCCTTCCTCACCCATGCAAAACCAAGAGCTCCTTTAGTCAAAGGATATGCAAGTGAAAGGTAATCGACCATTACTTGTTCAACATCAGAGAACATCCAATGCATGAACTGGATCTCGCCATGGTCAGCTTTGGCAAGTCCCGAAGGATTCCAATATGTAGAATTTGCATCATTTGATAATGCTGTGTAAGCTCCACCCATTGCCTGAGGTCTTGCACCTAACTGCAGATCAGAAATTGCGAAGACCTGAGGTGTAAGAAAAAGAGCTGTAAGTATAAATAAAATTGTTCTTTTCATAAAATTTCCTCCTATTTAATTACACCGATAGGCTTTTTAATTGTTTCTTTGGCTCCGGTAGTAGAATTTTCATATTCAAATACGTAGATATAAATGCCACTTCCTACATAATTATCATAATCATTCTTACCGTCCCATTTTATATTTGTTGTTCCTGCAACAGGCATTTTATCAGCAAGAACTCTGACAAGATCACCGGACATATCATATATCTTAAGCGAAACAATACCGCTGTCATCAAGTTCTGCCACGACCGTAGTAGAATTATTAGCAGAGAACGGATTTTTTGTCCAATATACTTTGACAGCAGTTGTTGGAGTTTGAGTTCCCAGTGCATAAACTGAAAAATGATTTGTCGTAAATGTAACAAGATTGTTAACAATATCATTATTATCAGCAACTGTTTTTATCCATGTATTACCATCTAAAGTGAAAACTTCCAGATCATTCTCGTTAATGTCAGCTACACCATCCTGATCCGTATCAAGATCGAAATCATTATAAGATAATGATATCTCAATAGGTTCATGGAATATCAATCCATCAGGACCAAATTCATGTGCATTCTTTAATAGAGCTATTCCATTATAAGGCTGTGGAAGTCCCTCGGTAGAAATTGTCATTATTGTGATCTCTTCGTCAGAAAGTAAAGCTCCCGCAGGAATATCAACAATTGTTCCATCTGGTGAAGTTACAGTTCCACCAGCTTCGCCGATGATATTCGTTACTCTAGGATCAGCATAGGTCAGTACAGTGTCATAGGAAAGAATATTTCCACTTTTATCAATTAATGTAACATTGATATTATTAGTACCATCGATCATTTCAAGTGTTCTTGAGAATGTTCTGTAATCAGTTATCTCAATATCAATTGGAGAATCATTAACATCATCTCCTGTACTGTTAGTATGTCTGATCACAATACTTTCTACAAAGTTTGCATCAGGTGCATCATAGTATGAGCAATCAAAGAGAACACTTCTTACAAATACTTCACCACCTACAGGAATAGGATAGATGTTAGTAGTAAGTGTTGGGAGAGTATTATCCAATGTGATGGACACTGTAGGATTATACATATTACCAACAACATCAAGGATGTCCAGTGTTAGATTAATTGTACTATCAGCAATTGAGTCATTATCACTTATAATGTATGAAGCAGTATAAATACCATTCATATCAGGATCTATCAAAGTTAGTCCTGCTGTTGCATTATCTCCATCATCAAGTAATTGAAGCTCAGCAAAAGGAAGAAAAACAGTAAGATTAGGTTCGTTTCCAATATATTCAAATAATATAAGATCACCATTCTTAACATTCTCTGGTGTTACAGTGACAAGCCCCATTGGAGCAGTATTGTCAACGATGATATTTAAGTCAGATGAATAACCAACTCTACCTTGATCATCAGTTACTCTTATGATAAATTCATGTGTCCCATCTTCGTAAGAGGATGAATTAAATGTATGACTTCCTGAACCTGATACAGCTGTCCAAGTACCTCCATCAATACTGATTTCTTCTGATATAATTATCGAAGGAGAAATTGGAGTTGATGTAAAGTTTATTGTAACATTTCCATTTAACAATGAAGATGCTGATGGAGAATCAATAACCACATCAGGTAAATTATCTGTATAAACTAGATAAGCTGGAGAGAAATTACTGATGTTAAGTGAATTTTTCCCCCATATCTGTACAATATGTTCACCATCAGGTAAACCGGAAGTATCCCAAAGATAAGTGTCAGAATATGTACTTACACTAACGGGTGCATAAGCGGACATCATTTCACCATCAATATATACTGCTACACTATCCAGTGTTAGTAAAGAATCAGTATTTACGGTAAAATCAATAGTATTTCCACTTCCTGTCAGTTCTACATGGGGAAGAGGTGAATTAAGAACACAAATAGGGTCAGATAATTGACCTGTACCGCCTTCATTATCAATATAGATATCAAGTGGTACCGAAACAGGATCAATCTCACCATCATCAACGATATAAACAAGTTTAAGCAGAGTGTTTAAAGGTTGAATGATCGTTCTTGTGTCAAGTGTTGCTGTCCATATCGCGATATTGTCATCTTCTACCTTGCTCATTGTTCCTGTTTGTAAAACCGTATATGTTCCAGCAGCAGTATCTTCAAGTCTTACTTGATAGGTAACATTATTAATTCCCAGTTCAGGAATCGGATCTGAAGGATCAACGGTATATACGGCTAATGGATATTCACCATTAATCGTGTCACCATTCTCTGGATATATACTTTGTACAAATGGTCCTCCTGTCTGAAGTACTGCCCATCCAAGAGCATTATAAACAGGATCTACAGGGTCAATTATTACTAATTCAGTGTTTATAGTAGAACTCAACCAATAATCTCTATTATTTGCGCTATCATGGAAATTAAACAGAGCCCCAATAATATCATCAGAAGCAATATTAAGGTCATCGGCATTACCAACATTAAAAGGTACTTCAATCTCGATCTCCCAATCAATTCCTGAAACATCGATAGCTCCTAACCCATTATCAGCACCATCAGTAATCCAATTATTTGAATCAAAATTGAAGTCAACAAATGTTCCGTCACCCATTATTCTTAAAGCATTGTCAAATACAGGATCTCCACCGTTAGATAGAACGAAATCTCTATCATTACCGGCTGAACCTTGATCCTGATATATCGCCAAATAATCAGCTGCGACAGGAGTATAATTGTTAATTATTACTCCAAAAATAAATCTTTCAGGTCCACTTTCTTCTTTAATTTTGATAGTTCCGTCCAACTTATTTCCGTTGTAATCTGTGAAAACAACATTTTTGTTGAATGAATACTTCCAATTGTCATCTCCAGATACATTCCCATCAATTGTAGGGAGGATACCTTTCGCATTTAAACTAACAAAATTTCTATCTGCGATACCTTCACCGATAGTTTTTATCTCAGCCCATCCTGTTGCTCCATTAACACCTGTTGCAGAAGGATCATCAATTTCTGCGTTAGTTTGGACCCAGAAATATTCATCATTACCACCAGTTGCCATTGTTAATTTGAAAAGTGCTCTTACTTCATCACCCGGCTGAATATTAAGGTAATTGTTTGAAGCATCACCTAATTTATTCAAAGGAATTTTTAATTCATAATTATAGGTTTGTGTACCACCAGCACCTCTTCTTTCTCCAAATCCAATAGCCGAAGGTAAGGTGTTTGCCACCCATGTAGTTCCGTTCCAGTGACCATCTTCAGCAGGATCTCCATTTGCTAATAGTGAAATATAATATTCACCCGGATTTGCGGCATCTCCGTCAAGAACATTAGGAGTGTCTTGATCGAAATAAATAGTTACTCTATTCCCACCTGAGGCATTTCCTAATTCAGATACCATTGAGATGTATAAAGTGTCCATGTCATTTGCAATGAAGATATTTCCCGGATTTGGCATGTTAGGTGTTACTCCATCAACGTCAACAGTTACACTTCTCACATAAGCAGCAGACCAGTCTGTTGGATCTGTAACTGGTGCTACAAGACCATCCATTACATTTGGTTTTGTGCTGTCGGTTACTCTGTAACTCAGCAGCTGTAATGCATCTCCTGTTTCAGCTGAAAACATATTACTGACAAGCATGAATAAAATCGCTATCAGAAACATTTTCCTCTCTCTTTTTTGCTTGATCATAAGCATTCTCCTTGTTTGATTAAATATTTTTTGATATCAGCTCAATATATTGTAATAGAATTAGAACTAATATGACTTATAATATAATGTGGATAAAATTTATGTGCAAATAAAAAAGGAACGATCTTAAAACGTTCCTTTTAAAAGAGAGACGTACTAGTAGTACGTCTGTACGGTGTTTATTCTAATCCTTTAGTAATTTATCTTTACAACTGCGACTTACTGGTACTTCTGTTTTGTTTTTATCGTTCAATACTGCAATATACTTGCCACCGAACCATTTTTTGAGTTTTTTAAGATGGTCTACATTGATAATGTATCCTCTGTGTATACGAATGAAATTATCAGGTAATCTTTCTTCCAGTGAGGCTAAAGTGTCATTTAAAATATATTCATCATTATTAGTGAAAATAGAAGTATATTTATTGTCAGATTTAAAGTAGAAAGCATCCTTAAGATTTACAAAAAGAACTTCATCACCGATCTTGATATGAATTCTAGATAAAGTTCCTTGCTGATTTTGCAGCTGTACAAGAAGGTTATTTATGTTTTTCTTAAATGGATCACTTTCTTCTGATTCACCTTTCATTTTATTCAGTTTGTCGATAGCCTTTGCGAGTCTATCATCTTCAATCGGTTTCAATAGGTAATCGATAGAGTTGGTTTCAAAAGCTTTTAGAGCATATTCGTCATAGGCTGTAGTAAATATAACAATAGGCATATAATCAATATCTTGAAGAACTTCAAAACCGGTTTTCCCAGGCATTTGAATATCAAGAAAAATAAGATCAGGTTTAAGCTCATTGATTTTTTTAACAGCTTCCACACCATTATCAGCTGTACCAATAACTTCTATTTCATCAAAATTCTCAAGTAGTTTTAATAGACCCTGCTGTGAAAGTTCTTCATCTTCAATTACTAACGTTTTATAAATCATATTGTTTTTCCTTAATTATTTACAACCCTTCCAGTCGAACACACGGGTTCGACCCTACTAAACGATTTTTGGTATTTGGATACGTACCTCGTATCCGTTTTCTTTATTTATTTCAAAAAGATAATCTTTTTTAAACATTAATTCCAAACGTTCCTGAATACTGGTCAATCCAAAGCCAGTCCCGTTTCCGTTAGTGGAAACACCTTTGCCATTATCTTTCACTCTGATCTCGATAGTGTCTTTAGAAATTTCTTCGCAAATGATGTATATCTTTCCGCCTTCTATATTATCGGCTATTCCATGCTTAATACTGTTTTCAACTAAAGGTTGGATTAGCAAAGGAGGAAGTTTGACGCTATATAACATATTGGGAATAACAAGTTCGAATTCAAGGCGTTTTCCAAACCTAATTTTCTCAAGTTCAAGATATTTCTTAGCAATAGATATTTCCTCATCCAGAGTTACAAATTGATTTTTTGAAGTTCTAAGTGCATACCTGAATAGACCTGAAATGTTCTGGAGCATTTTCTTAGCGTTATCTGGGTTTATACTGATCAGTGTAGAAATCGAACTAAGTGAATTAAAGAAGAAATGTGGATTTATTTTAGATTCAAGGGAAGAGAGTTCAGCTCTTACTCTTCTCTTCTCAAGTCTTAATTCATTGATCCTTCTTTGTTTAAGCTGTCTGTAAGTTAAAAAATACATCAAAGCTAATACGAATATTAAACTACCAACATAAAAATATCTTTTAGCTCTTTCTCTTTGTAGCTGTAGATTCGTTTGCATTTCTTTCTTTGAAAGCTCATAATCGATTTCAATCTTTGCTAGAGATGAGTTTAAAGTTGAAGTTTCGGCAGTGTAAGAATGAAAAAGCATATAATATTGATTAGCTTTATCAAAATCTTTCAACAAGTTGTATAATCCATACAAACCGAAGTAACAATCCTTGATCATACGCTCACTTTTAATTTTAAGAGAAATCTTTAGACTTGTTTTAAGGTACATTAAAGCTTCATCATAATTCCCAAATACTTTACTCATTGAAGCTAAATTGAAGTATATAACAGATAGATTGCCTGGAGAATTATACTCTTTAAAAAGTTTCTCAGCTTTTTGGTATGCTTCAAATGCAATTTCATAATTGCCAGACATTTCATTCAGGTCTCCAATCGCATTATAGCATCTTCCTAATCCAAAGTAGTTTTCTGATTCCTCATATAGTTTAAGAGCTTTTTCATTGTATTCCAAAGCTTTTTCATATTCGAATTTACCTCTATATGCCATAGCTAAGTTATAATTTGCATTAGCTTCAGCACCTTTTTTATTTAATTTTTTAGCGCTTACTAAAGCTAAGTTGCCATACTCAATGGATTTATCAAATTTTTTCATTGCTTTGTAAGTATAACCGATATTCATATAAATTGAAGAAAGGGTAATTAAACGGTCAGAATTCTTTGTTATTGTAGCAGCTTCGAGATAATAGTTAATAGCTTCTGTATAATTTCCCGAAGATCTATATAGATCACCAAGAGTGTTATGTGAACTTATAATGCCATCTTCATAATTTATTTTTTTTGAAAGGTCTCTTGCTTGTAAAAGATACTTAATACCTTTTTGCTGGTCATTGTTCTTGTTCATTTCGAACATTGACTTTTGTAGTAGCATATTAACTTTCTCTTCTCCTGTAACAATGTCAAGGATGTCATCATGACTATCAATCTTATAACCACGTTTCATAGATTGAGCAGAAAGAATTGTTATCACAAAAAATAATGTCATAACAGCTAAAGATCTGAAGATATATCTGAAATTTATTTTCATTTTAAGATATCCGGTAAATTTAACTTATACACATCTATCTTTGAAATCTCAGGATTCACAACGACCAATTTATCCTCAAATATTTTGATATCGCCGAATCTTGAAGTATTTCTCATAAAAAAAGACTTGATATACTTACCATTATATTTGAAAACATCTAGAATTGATGTGTCATAAGAATATTTGCTATAATCAACACCCCTTCTAACCCAAATATTCCCTTCAATGTCACAGAACATATTTTCGATATTATCTTTTAAATCGAGACTCTTTGATAAGGGCAATTTGAATTTTTTAGCTCTTTTAAGCTTTAGTTTAAATTCATCCTTGGTTACTGCAATTGTATCGGCTTTATTATCAACCACGAACTTAAGGTCTAGATCGTTATTGTAGGCATAGATAGAGTATTTTTCAGGTGATGTTATCCCAAGATAGATCATGTCATTTACTTTATTCACTGCATAAGGAAGCATAGTGATTTCAGGATCATAACTCATCTGATATACTGAATTAAAAAAACTGCTTATAAGTTTCTTTGTATTGAATTGTTTGTCCACAAGTTTAAGATCAAGATTGACATATAATTCTTTATTCTTTACAATCAAGGTTCTGAATAACCCTAAAATATTATCTTCATTTATGAATGATATATCAAAAGCTGATTCATTATCTAGCATAATCTTTCTAATAACGTTGCCTTCTTCGTTAATTGTCCGATAACTTTTATCTTCTGAACAAGAAACGAATAGAGTATCATTGAAAATACTAAAAGAAGATATATTTGAACTATCACAGATGTTATCATATTTTCTAAGGAACTTACCTTTTTGATCGAATACATTTATTTTCTTAGAAAAATATTCGAGGACATAGAGTTCATCTTTAGAATTTAAGCATGATTGTAAAGGTAAATTTACTTCAGTACTATCGATCGAGTATATTTTTTCCAGATCCAGTTGTTCAGGGATAGAATATTCGAGGTTAACAATAGTTTTGATTATTCTTTTCTGCTTTTTGAAGTCAGAACAAGCAACCAACAATCCTATCAGTGAGATCAATAATATGTTCTTAAGTATTTTTTTCATTTTATAAATATAATCCAATAATTTAAATAAATCATTAATATAATTTTAAGGATTTAGTAGTTGTAAACAATATCACCGTTCTTAAATATGAAATTATCACCTTTACAGGTAGCACATTTGAAATTTGCTTTAATACCTTCTGCAGTGGCTTCATCAACGAATTGTTTTAAACTTCCTTCATTGTTTCTACAATGCATAGGGAAGACGGTCTTGGGATTGAATTTATCGATCGCATATTTGATACCCATCTTTAATGATACCTTATCTTGGAAGTTACAACCAGTAACAGGGAAGAATGAAATATCTACATTGTTATTAAGAGTAGCAAGATAATCAATTTCTTTAACATAAGGTCCGTTTAATTCTCTACTCATATTCGCATGATCTCCCGGATGAAAGATTGTAAGATCATTTGTTTTTACAAGAAATCCTACACCTGTATCAGTTGATGGAACCGTGATGATTTCCACATTGTCTATCTTAATTGTTTTTCTACCTTCCACGATACTTATATTTTTTACATCTTTCTTAGGATCGAATCCAACCACGTACTTTACGTTTGGATATTTTTTTCCCCAGTCGAACAAAGAAGCTTGGTAATGATCTTGATGTGAATGTGATATGAATACTATTATATTTTCATCTTTCAGTTGTTCCGGATCTAAATAACCATTATTTATGTTTGGTTGTTCAGGTTTTATAATCCGAACATCTTCCCAGTAATCAAATACTAGAAGGTGATCTTTTGTTTTGATCGCCCAGCCACTATGACCAAGAAACCATATTTTAGCTTCACCATTTTTGTAGTCAGTATAGTTATTCAATGCTTTCAAATCTTTTGTATCAGCCCCATTAAGTAATAGTGATTTGACTACATTTTTATTTTTATGGAAAGTAGCCAGATATAGAGCATTGTTGTCATTGTTATCTTTTGAGTTAACATCAGCACCGTTCTCTAAAAGTAATTCAACGATACCTTGATATCCTTTGCTTGATGCAATATGCAACGGTGATTGTCCATTAACATTTTCTTTTAGATTTGTATCAGCACCATTATTTAGAAGAATTTTAACTATATCTTCAGATCCGTTCCTTATTGCAAGGATCAATGGAGTTATTCCATCTTCATCTTGAATATTTACGGGAGCTTTATAGTCAATAAGTAATTGTACAACTTCCACATCATTTGAGGACATTGCATTATGTAAAGGTGTTCTGCCTTCAATCTTACAAATGTTACCGTTCATACATTCTATTGGAGCTGGTTCAGCACCATTCTTTAAAAGAAACTCAACCATTTCTTTCCCACTAAAAACAGCATTTTTCAATGGAGTTTGGTTGTATTTATCTTTAGAATTAATATCAAGTCCATAACTTAAAAGTAATTCTAAACTTTCTTTTGCATTTCTCAATGCAGCTATAAATAATAAATTTTGCTCATGTTCATCAACATAATTGATATCAGCATTTTGTTCTTTTAATAATTTTATTACTTCAACATTATTTCTTGCTACTGCGTAGAGCATAGGAGTTTGCCCAGCCACACTCTTTGCATTTACATCCAATCCTTTTTTAATAAAATATTTCAACATTTCTAAGTTTCCTTTACTTGCAGCAAAATGGAGTGGAGTTAGTCCATTTGCAGATAAGTTTGTAACATCAGCACCTTTTTCTGTCATATATCTTATCAATTGAAAATTTCCTGAAACACAAGCAAAGTATAATGGAGTTACTCCATTGAGATCTTTGTGATTTAAATCAGTACCTTTTTCGATCAAATATTTTGTTAGCTCATAATTTCCTTTTGAAGCAGAATTATGGATTGGAATACTTCCTTCTTTATCGGGTGCATTGATATTTGCACCGTTATCAATCAAAATCTTTGCGATTTTTGTTTTTGAATTTATCGCAGCATAGTTCAATGGAGTCAAGTATGCATCAATCTTACTTTCAATAAGATTCTTATCAGATTTTAGTAGAATTTTAACTTTGATAAGATCATCGTTATCTATTGCTTCTTTCAAATCAGCAACCGATGCTAATGATGCGATCGACAAACTTACTAACAATATCATGCATAATAGTTTATACATTTTTTTCTCCATATATTTATATACAGTTAATAGTTAGGAAGCATCTATGTGATACTTCCTTTACATTTTATTGATTGGTTCTAGTAGAACATGAAGCTAAAAGTATGCGCTCTGTCTTTGCTCTTTTTAATTCTCATTTCATACTTTACTAAGATTCCAATAGCTGTTTTCTGTTCTTCTTTTGTGATCTTTCCATCTTTGTATTTTTGATGGATGTTTTTAATCTGGTTGCTAAACATGATAGTCTCCTTATTATTGTTTTGTGGTTGCTCACAATATCAATTTAAAAAGAAAAAACGCAAAATTTATATGATTTCGGATAAAATGTATATTTAGGCGGATAAGGTGTTAGGAGCAAGGGTCGAGGTGGTTCTGTAGAGACGCGATTAATCGCGTCTGTAACGGAATAGAACCGAATCGTAGGGGGACGCAGATTCTGCGTCCCTTACGAAAAAATATTAACTGACAACCTTGTAGCCAAGGTTTTCAATTAAAGATGATATGATATTTTTATCAACGTGTCTGCCTGTTATCTCTGCCGAATTAGTTGGAAGATCCACTGATGCCGAATCTATGTTATCCTGTTTTAACAATGTATCTTCTATATTATTAACACAATGATTGCAGGACATACCTTCGATATTTATTTTTAATGTATTCATCATATTTAACCTCTTGTTTTTCTTTTTGAATTTTGGAGCAATATATCTTCTGTATAGAGAAGATATAAGCATAAGTGCAAAGATAAAAGCACTTATTAAATAAACTGTATGCAACCATCCACCTTCATGCATATGACCTGAAGCCATTGTAGGTATTACAAATTTCTGAAGAGAGAAAGTGTTTACTATAAAATCAAGTGACAGACCTGCGATAATTGCTATGATTGAAGCTGAAGTAACATATATTAACATAACTTTCTTAGTAAATATCTTTGCAAGAATAGCAAGTGATGCTGCATTTGTAAGTGGTCCTACTGTCAGGAATACAAAAGCTGCTCCGGGAGAAATACCTTTAAGCATTAAAGTTATAGCAATTGGTATAGATGCAGTTGCACAAATATACATAGGCAAACCTATTGCTACCATCACAAGCATTCCTAGAATTCCGCTACCGAGACTGTATTTGATAAAGAATTCTTCTGG
The DNA here is from genome assembly GCA_027858225.1 of Candidatus Delongbacteria bacterium. Taxonomy (GTDB): domain Bacteria; phylum UBA4055; class UBA4055; order UBA4055; family UBA4055; genus WTAK01. The sequence continues at coordinate 3,056 of JAQIDB010000008.1, read as the reverse complement.
AATGAAAAATGAGATCAATCCTGAGATTATTATACCAATTATAAAATGAACTGCAATATCATCTAAGAATTCCACAAAAGCGTAATTGTAGAACTTCGTTAATGCATTTTGTTTTTTTACAGGAGCAGTATCGCATGAAGTCGAATTGCAGGATCCGGAACTGCAGGATGAAGCTTCAACTTTCTTAGACTCTTCAACATTGATGATCATAGGTTCTTTTGAGAAAATATTAACTATTATACCACCGAGTATTCCACTAACAAATGCTATCACAGGACGATATATTGCAAAAACCCATCCTAACATACCGTAAGTCGCCATAATGCTATCTATTCCTGTCTGGGGTGTGGATATTAGAAAAGATATCACTGCACCCTTGGACGCACCATTCTTCGCCATATATATAGCAGTTGGAATTACTCCGCAGGAACATAATGGTAAAGGAACTCCTAATATAGAAGCTTTTACAATGGATCCGACACTATCTTTTCCTATATGTTTTACAATGAATTCTTTTGAAAAGAATATATGTAAAAGTCCTACAAAGAAAAGTCCAAGTAACAGGAATGGTGAGATTTCGATAAATATATCGTATATATGTTTAAAGATGTCTAAGTAATTCAATTTTAGCCTCAACTAATTTTATTTTATTACGTTAGAAACTTATAGAGGATATACTATATATAAAATGATTTAGAACATAATGATTGTGAATATTTTTACCACGAAAAACACGAAATGTAGGGGTTGTTTTCCATACAACCCCCAAATAACGCGTATATGAGGGGACGAATGGAAATCGTCCCCTACTAAAGCGTATTTGCATCGCATAATATTATTTATTTCATTTGTGGTTTTGAACATTATTCATTTTATTGTTTATAACGATTAGCGTTCAAATGATTTAAAATATGAAAATGGAGGATCTTATGAAAAGATTTGGATTTGCATTAATACTGCTGATGACAGTATCTAGTGTTCTGTTTGGTTTCAATGGAAGAATAAAGGGTTTAGTCTTTGATGAAAAACATCAGCCATTAGATAGCGTAAAAGTAATTGTTGTAGGTGAAAAACGGTTTGCTTTTACTAACACAAAAGGTGAGTATCACATGCTGAAAATAAAACCTGGTATTTATACAGTAAGATGTGAATTGAAAGGTTTTCAGACTAGGGATATTAAAAATGTAAAGATAAGAGATGGCTTAACTACAAGGCAGAATATAAAAATAATTCCAGATAGTATAAAATGGGAAGATTTAGAAGTAGAAATTTTCCAAGAAGAAAAAGTTGAAATGGATGTGACAACTTCTGTTCGATCCGTTGATATGGGGATGATGGAAATGCAAGCTATAACTGAAGTAGGTAATGTTTTATCTCATCAAGCAGGTATAAAAAAAGATGCACGTGGAGAATCCCATATCCAACACAACACTGAAGAATATTCTACTATCACAGAGAACCAATTCAAGAAAGTAATTGAAACTCCGATCTCAACTTTCTCAATTGATGTTGATGCTGCATCATACTCGAACATGAGAAGATTTATCAATCAGAATCAAATGCCTTATAAAGATGCTATCAGAATAGAGGAAATGATAAATTATTTCAACTATGACTATGAATATCCCAAAGATAACGTTCCTTTTGCAGTTAACACTGAGATATCTGATTGCCCTTGGAATAAACAGAATAAACTGGTTCACATAGGTCTTCAGGGAAAACAAATGGAGCAGGGGAGTGACATCAAGAGTAATTTTGTATTTTTGTTAGATGTATCAGGTTCAATGAATTCAGCGAATAAACTTGGTTTGCTGAAAAAATCATTCAGTTTATTACTTGATGCTTTAAAACCAACAGACAGAGTTGCAATTGCAGTTTATGCGGGAGCAGCAGGTTTGATATTGCCTTCTACAGAAGTTTCAGAGAAGAAAAAAATTCTAGATGCTTTGAATAACTTAAAAGCCGGAGGTTCAACGGCAGGTGGAGCAGGTATAAAGCTTGCGTATAAGATAGCTGAAGAAAATCTGATAAAAGATGGTAACAATAGAATTATTCTTGCAACAGACGGTGATTTCAATGTCGGAGTTTCAAGTACATCTGAACTTGTTAAGATGATGGAAGAGAAAAGGAATAAAGGTATCTTCCTGACTATTCTTGGATTCGGAATGGGTAATTACAAAGATGGTAGAATGGAAGAGATAGCTGACAAAGGTAATGGTAATTATTTCTATATTGATAATATCCTTGAAGCTAAGAAAGTGCTTGTAACAGAACTTGCAGGTACAATGTTCGTTATAGCTAAAGATGTTAAATTACAGATAGAATTCAATCCTGCCAAAGTAGATTCTTATAGATTGATAGGTTATGAGAATAGACTTCTGAATAAAGAAGATTTTAACGATGATAAGAAGGATGCAGGAGAGCTTGGTGCAGGTCATACTGTTACAGCTTTATATGAGATAGTTCCTGCAAATGCTAAGACAGAGAAAAAGGTTGACGATCTGAAATATCAGCAGCTAGAGACTACACCGTATGCATATAAAACAAATGAACTGATGTTCGTTAAACTGAGATATAAAGAACCTAAAGAAGATACAAGTAAATTGATCGAACATCCATTACAGGATGAAGGTGTGAAATTTGATAAAACTTCAAATAATTTCAGATATTCAGCAGCAGTGGCAGAATTCGGTATGCTTCTTAGAGAATCAAAGTTCAAAGGTGATTCAACTTTTGATAGCGTACTTGAAATGGCGAAAGGATCAATGGGGAAGGATGACTTTGGATATAGAGCAGAATTTGTACAACTCGTTGAAAAAGCGAAGCTTTTGAAGAAATAAGTTCTCACAAAGATACAAAGAATAGATAGGGGTTTTTAGGCATGATAATTGTGTTTTCAAACCCCTTTTCCTCTCTAAACATTCAAGAATAAAATATTTTTGGGCTCTAAATAGACATGGTATCCAGTAACGGTCATCGTTTTCATAAATATAAGTCATTTTATCCTCGTAGAAAAGTAAATCTTATAGTTTGAGTTTTACGCAGTTTTGCGATCA
>JAQIDB010000189.1 GCA_027858225.1 Candidatus Delongbacteria bacterium | reverse complement strand
TTGCAAGAATTCAAATGACTTGGCAAGAAGCATTTGATAAGGCTAAAGAAGATATTGATCATTCAAGAGGAATGACACAAAATCTAATGGATACAGGATTTATTAAAAAACCTGAAGATTCTATGCTTGAAGATGCGATTCAATGGGCGATTAATGAATTGAGATAAAGATAGTGGGTTCAAGATGTTGAACCCGTACATGATTTCGTAGGGGGAAGGCTCCCATGCCTTCCCTCAAAGGATTCGTTTGGGATGCAGAAGTGCATCCCTATTTTTTATATGATTTTAAAAAAGGAGAAATAATGAAAGATCTTGTTGTTTTATCTATATTTACAAATCACTCTGAAGCTGAAATGGCTAAAGCATTACTTGAATCAAATGATATTCCTTCACTTATCCAGGCTGATGATGTTGCGGGTCTGGGATTAGGTCAGACATTTGTTAAAGGAGTAAAATTGCTTGTTAATGAGAATGATCTTAACAAAGCTAAAGAAATTTTAAGCGTAAGTTAGTGTTTATTTACTTAAGTGTGATACAAATCACAACGGAAACTAATTTCATACTTTAGTTTTGTAAAACTAATATGAAGTAGGCAAGTAAATGATCTTAAATTTTGTGAAAAAACATGGCAAGATAAAAGCTTCAGCAATTTTAACATTTGTAATTATATTTGTTACCCTATCAGTAACTTATCCGTTTATTTATATCAACGAAGGAACAGTTTGTTTATATCAAATGATGCTTCCTACAGTTATGCCGATCGCGTTGTTTTTTATCCCGGCAATATTCTTTTTTGATATTCTTATAAGACTTGATACTGCTGAGAAAGATCTTCAAATAAAAAATACTGAACTTGAAAAGTCGTTAGATGAGATCAAGATATTGGAAGGTTTATTTCCTATCTGTTCCTCATGTAAGAGTATTAGAGATGATGAAGGAGAGTGGAATCAGATTGAGAGATATATTGAGAAAAAATCTGATGCTACATTCAGTCACAGTTTATGCCCCGATTGTTTTACGAAGCTTTATCCTACAATAAAGAGGAATGGATCAAAGTGAATATTTTTTTTATTTTGTCATACTCGGACCTGATCTGGGTATCCAGTGGATTAAAGAACGACCTCTAATTTCTATTTTCTAAACAAATACATTGCCAAAAATATTAGACGTCATATATATTCTTGATAAGTATTAAAAAGATGTAATATGATCCGGCTTCTCGATATAAAAGCGAAGTTGCTGTGCAACTTCTTAGGTCGGACGTAAAGCCCGACCGTACAGAAGGGGATTATTAGGGCGTTATAAATAACGCCCGTACAAAAGCGTAAATTAATGATCCCGTAGGGTCGGGCTTTACGTCCGACATGAAACGATAATAAAGGATAAAAGATTATGCCGATATTTCAGAAATCAGTTATTTCTACTTATCTTAAGCGTCTTGATATTGTGAAGGTCGCTTTGGCTTTTTCTAAGTTCAAGGAGAATTTTAATTCTTCTAAGATTGCTCTTATCAAATCTATGAAGGAAGAGGAGTACCAAGACGGATTTTTACGTGATTTGTTCGTGGATGTTTTGGGTTATTCTTTAAAACCGTCAGATAGCTTTGATCTTGTTCGTGAGCATAAAAATCAGTCTGATGGTAGGAAAGCTGATGGTGCGATTTTGAAGGATGAGAAAGCAATTGCTATTATTGAGCTTAAATCTACTAAGACTAAAGACCTTAAGAGTATTACTGAACAGGCTTTTGGGTACAAGAATAATCAGGATGGTTGTAAGTATGTCATTACTTCAAACTTTCAGAAGCTTAGGTTCTACATTGACTATACGAATGAATTTGAGGAATTTGATCTGTTCGACCTTAGCAAAGAGGATTTTGATCTTCTGTACTTGATCTTAAGCAAAGATAGTATTTTCTCCGACCTTCCGCTCAAGCTGAAAAAGGAAACTAAATTCCATGAAGAAGATGTTTCAAATAGGCTTTACAAAGATTATTCGACCTTTAAGAACAAACTTTATCATAATCTAATTAAAAACAACTCAGAGTTCGACAAATTAACTCTTTTTAAGAAATCTCAGAAACTTCTCGACAGATTCCTTTTCATACTATTTGCAGAAGACAGCGGACTACTTCCTCCAAACTCGATATCAAGAATAATTAAACGGTTCACCGTCCTTGAAAAAGAAGATGCCTATAAACTTTTGTATCAGATCTATAATCAGTTCTTCGGTTATCTAAACACTGGAAACGAGAAAGAGAGTATTCCTGCCTATAACGGAGGTCTTTTCTATCCTGATGATATTCTTGATAACCTTATAATTGATGATGAAGTTCTGATCGATGACCTTATCAAACTTTCGTCCTATGACTTTAATACTGAAGTTGATGTGAACATTCTTGGGCATATTTTTGAACATTCGTTATCTGAAATTGAGGAGATCACTGCTGAGATAGAAGGTGTTAAAGCGGATAAGAAGAAGAGTAAGAGGAAAAAAGACGGGGTTTTTTATACTCCGAAATACATTACTCAGTATATTGTTGAAAATACGGTGGGGACGCTTTGCAGTGAGAAGAGAAAGGAGCTTGATATTGTTGAGATCGAATTTGACGGGTCATATCGAAAGGCTGACGGTACTTTGTCGGTAAAAGGTAAAGG
>JAQIDB010000182.1 GCA_027858225.1 Candidatus Delongbacteria bacterium | reverse complement strand
AAAAAAGTGCAGCAGAACCTTTCAAAAACACTGCAAGTGGGCCCTTTTCAATGTGATGGACACATTACTTCATCCAGAATGAAAGACGGAAAATACGTCTTCTTTGGCGAGGCATTTTTCGATCATCACAATTCAGGACATGCTCCGGTCGGACATGCTTATCCAATATCAAGAGTGACTGATTATCGAATTAGTGATCAGGATTATTCCTATTCTTCCTGCTGGTCTACATTTTTCCCTCCGGTACGATACTCACTGTATTCTTATAACTATTATCTTCTGCCCATTTTACTGAATGAATATTTCAATTTTCAATGCACAGACACGCTGTTTCAGGGAACACAAAAACAACTTGTAATTAACTACAAACTCAATAAAGAGAAGTTCAAGCCTCGGAAAATTGCCGGCACAGGGTACGAAATATTTGCCGGACAACTCCAATACGGGGAAATCATTGTCAACGCAGAGAATTTCTCCATTGAAAAAATCAGCAACAAAGGCGGTAGTGGAAACTTGAATGGAACAGAAATTAAAGAATACATTTCCACAGCCAGTTTCACAAAAATCAATCAAACCCGCTTTATGTCTGACATCATAATAAACGGGGTCTATTTGGAACCGGGAATTGAAGATGGGAAAAACCATCAGCTAATAACAGAAACAAAAATCTCATATTCTAATTTCAATACCGATTCACTGTCTGATAAAGAACTGGCCGACCGCTATCACTGTGAAGTTGATATCGACAACGCATATAATACCAATTCCAGGTGGTTTTACTACCTGACTGATAAAAAAGACAAGGTGAGCATCTACAATCCTGATTTTTGGAAAAGGAAGCCAAAACCAAAATATTGGCATCAAATGAAATCAGATATTGAAACAATGGCAGGAAGATCGTTGAAAGAACAATTTTCATCGAACAGTTTTTTCCTCATACCTGAGAAAAAGATCAAATCGATTATGAAAAAATCTGATAGAGAAAAAAGAAAAGAGTTAAGTGATACGTATAAAGATCTGCGAAAAACAAATTCATTCAAATAATTAAGAATCAACATTCATGGGACGCAAATGAGTTTGCTCAAAAGAGCATGAATGACAACTATCATAAATCACCTCACAGCTAACAACTTAATCTTTAACAAAAATGACCACAACTATGAAAACAACAATATTTACTATTCTGTTTGCACTAATAATTCAGGGTTGTTCCAAACCGCTAAAAAGAGATTCGGCAGAATTATACAGTAACATTGAAAACATCACCACCAAGAAACAAGCAACAACAATAGACATTACCCTCGACACCATTATTGTAGATAACCAGTTCTCCACTTCAGGCGATGGATTCTGGAGAATAAAAAATGATACGCTTTACTTCTTTGACAGAATAATGGGTGAAGTAAGTGTTTTCGATAAAAACGGTAAATTTCTTTGGGATGGTTTAGGTCTTGGAAGGGGGCCCGGCGAAGTACTGGAAGAGATAGCCAATATCTGCCCTTTCGACGACGGGTGGTTTTTAACTGAAGTATATAACGTTTATCATTTTAACTCACAGTTCGACAATAAGAAAATGAAATTTCTTATTGATTTTGGAGATGATTTTGAATCCAGGAGACAAGAACTTTATGCCAATCCAAACCCGAAGAAAGATATTGAGCTCTATGTCCCCGCGTATGAAAAGCCTCAAATGCATCAACTGAGAGAAAACACAGTATTACTGAAAGTTAGCTGTGAATATCCGGATTACGCCCAAAAGGAATACTACGATCAATCAGCAATCATGGCTGAATACGACTTTGAAAAAGGTACCATTACCAAATTAATGGGTCGATACTCCCCTGCCTATAAAGACAAAATTGTTCCTGCTTTTGCAAGCCATTATTATTCACCATACAAAAACGGACAATATCTGCTTACGTTTGCCATCGACCACAAGATATACATCACCAACGAAGATTTTGAACCAATAAACGCATTTGGGCTTAAGGGACAATTTCTTAACGAAGATTATATCCAAAAGGCAGAAATGAGTTACCCTGAGATGCTGAAGGAACTGGAAAACAAAGCATACTACACTTCCATATA
>JAQIDB010000058.1 GCA_027858225.1 Candidatus Delongbacteria bacterium | reverse complement strand
CGATAAAAGTAGTTGCGCCTACAACTTCACATCCTTCAACTAGGTCTGCTTCAGTTAAACCATGTACTTCAAAACCAAGTTCACAGATCAACAATCTTCCACCAAGAGCTTGAAAACCTTCCCACATCTCTACAAGATCAGGCATGTTTTTTGCTGCGTCGTTTAGTTTAGCTATCTCACCTTTTTTAAAAGCAGGAAGTCCAGCTGGATTTACGTACAGTATTACCTCGTCACCACTTGCAAGTGCTGAAACTGAAAGAATTATTGCGGGATAAACATTTTTTACTTCAGCCCCGTTTAATGTCAATGCTACCTTTGCCATGATTTCTCCTTTATTTTAATTTATTCTATATAATGTTAGGCGATTATAGTAGTTTTGTGCTAGTAGTAGTAGACTTATTCAATTATTTACCTATTCAGTTATTTACCTATTTATTTATTCAAATAATACGATATAATAAAGTAAAAAAAATTACTTCTTTTCTACCAAATCAATAATTTGTAACGCAAATGGATCTATCACCTCATAGCATACTTCTGTACCTTTTCTACGACCTTTCAAAATACCTGCATCTTTAAGAACTCTAAGATGTTGGGAAATAGTTGACTGTGGAAGTCCCATTCTCTCCTGGCATTGAGTAACGGTACATCCATTATGAAATAAACCAATTATCATCTCAAGTCTGTGGGGATGAGATAATGGTTTAAGAATATTGCTGATATGTTCGAAGTCAATTCCGAGTGATTTAATATCTAGTTTTGCCATTTGAAGGACCACTTTAGTTAATGTTATTTAATTCACGACTTAAAATTATTGTCTGTATTGCCATTTGTCAAGCTTTTTCTTTATCTAAATATATGGATATAAGAATATTGGTAGGAATTTAGCTACATATAGTATGTAATAGTGGATGATATTTTGAACAATTATATTAAAAATGTTGTATGTTGTGAAATATATTAGAGGAGCAAAAACGTTATAATTAAGAATTGAAAATGGAGATTGATAAATTGGAAGATTATTGCATTGAAATCTTACAAATACATACAAAAAATAACAAAAAAAAGAGACATAAAATATTACGTCTCTCCGAAACAACTTGATGTTGCAAGGGACTAAAGTCACATTGTTCCAAAATTGTGTTTTTTAAAATTGGATCTGTGCTGAGTGTACACCACTACCATCGTCCATGCAGAATAGCAAAGTTTTACCTGTTCTACTACACCATGCAGCGATATCAGTTGGAAAAGATGGGCAGTCAGCTTTTATTTCTAACATATCACCTTCTACCATTGTTGGTACAAGTGCAACTACTTTAAGTATTGGTTGAGGACATTTCAGTCCTAAACAATCTAATTCTTTTACTGCCATTTTGAGCTCCTTTACTTGTTATTTATGTTTGTTGTGTTGTTGATAAATTGTAAGTTATTTTTATAAGAACTGAATGTCAAGTCAATATAAAAAAAAATTAGAATGAAAAAGTTAATTCGGATCCTTGTGCAGCAGCAACAAATGTAGTTGCTCCAACTATTTGACAACCATCAACGAGATCTTCTTCTTTAATACCTTTAACATCAAATCCTAGTTCACACAACATCAATTTTCCACCAAGAGTGATAAATGCATCAAACATTTCTTCCAGATCAGGAGACTTAGGTGAAGCTAAATTAAGTTCGTGAATTCTACCTTTTACAAAAACAGGCATACCTGAAGGAAGAACAAATAGAATAACTTCATCTCCCATTGCTAAAGCTGAAACAGCTATTGTCATTGCAGGGTTAATATTATTTGCTTCAGATCCGTTTAGTGTTATTGACATTTTTGACATAATAATACTCCATTTATTTTTATTTATTATTAAGTGGTAAAATATTTTGAATATCAAGAAATGTCAAGAAGTATTTTACAAAAGAGAGAAATAGTGTATGCACTATATTGGGAGCTGACTTAATTTTAAAAGTAGAGGATTATTTACATTGACATCTTGTTGAGAATTGGTTAAATATAAAGTACTCATTATAAAAAATATAGGTGGAGCATAGATGACTAAAGTTATTACGGTAGATAATCTTGTGAAGAAGTATAAAGACTTTTACGCACTTGATGATATTTCATTTTCGGTAAATAAAGGAGAGATCTTAGGCTTCTTGGGACCAAATGGTGCTGGTAAGACTACAACGATAAAATCAATTCTTACACTTCTTGAATATGAGGAAGGGAAGATCTGTATCAATGGTCTTGAAGTAAAAAAGAATAAGAATAAGATATTATCCGATATCGGTGCAGTATTGGAAGGTGCAAGAAATATTTACTGGCATTTGAGCCCTGAAGAAAATATAAATTATTTTGCAGGAATTATGGGTCTTAGCCCAAGGAAAATAAAAGAAGAAAAAGATTATTTATTGAAAAAATTGAAACTTTGGGATGTGAAAGATAAGCAGGTGCGTGAATTTTCCAAAGGTATGCAGCAGAAAACAGCTATCGCAGCCTCAATTATTCATAAACCCACAATTTTGTTATTGGATGAACCTACTTTAGGTCTTGATGTAGAGACAAAGAATGATATCAGAGAGTGGATCATATCTATGTCCAGAGATGAAAATAAAACGATTCTTATTACTTCACATGATATGTCATTTATAGAAAGTATTTGTGATAGAATATTGATAATAAAGAAAGGTAAACTTTTATCGAACAATACAATGTCTGAACTTAAAGAAAAATTTGCGAATAAGAAATATTCTATAACAGTTGAAGGTGTTTTCTCAGAAGAAGATAAAGATAAGTTCGAAAATATAGGTGAATATAAAATAACTGAAAGTGATTCTTCATCTACATTGGAAATGTCATTGAAGAACTCTAAGGAAATTTATAATATTTTTGACATTCTGAAGCTACAAAATAAAGAGATACTTGATATTAACGTTTCAGAAAGGACATTAGAGGATATTTTCACTAATTTAACTACGGAAGAGGATAAATAATGTCATATATAATTCTTATAATAAACGAACTTAAAAAACTCGGGAAAGAGATCAAAAGGTACTATTTTGAGTTTATTTCAGGTACAATTATAATGTTCGGGATATTTTTGGCCTTATTTTTCGGTCTGAAGAATTTCGCTGGGGACAGTCTAGAAGCAACTTCTTTGGATTCTTTGATAGTTGGTTATATTCTCTGGGGTATTGCTATGCAGTCTTTTCAGTCGGTGTCTAGTATGATATGGGATGAATCTCAGAAAGGGACACTTGAGAAGCTTTATCTTTCTCATTTGGGAATCGAGAAGATATTTTTAGCTAAGGTTTTTGCGAGTATTCTTTTTACTATTTTTTTCAATGTAGTTATTCTGTTTCTGGCAATGCTGATAACTGGTAGATGGTTGAATATTAATTATCCGTATTTTATTTTTATGATCATTATTTCTGTGATCTCTCTGGTGGGTATTGGTTTTGCAGGTGGTGGGATCGCTATTATTCATAAAAAAGTTACTTCAATATTCTCGATATTTTCCTTCGGGATCATTGGGTTGATGGCTTTGACTACGTATCCTATGAATGTTTTTTCTTTTCTACCATATGTTCCGGGTGCTAAGACTCTGATCGGGTCTATTGTTCATGGGCAAACTTATCCGTTGTGGTGGTACGGGTTTATTTTTGTTACTTCGCTTGTTTATTTGGTTGGAGGATTGTATTTGTTTAAGATTTATGATCGAAAAGCGAGGAAGATGAATAAGCTAGGGGTTTATTAGGTCATTGCGAGCACATAGTGCGCGGCAATCTATTATCTTATTCTGTCATTCTCGGACTAGATCCGGGAATCCAGGGGACGTCAACATACGTCAGGGAACCAAAATTACGTTGATGTGGGGTAAGTCAAAAGATTTTATCTTAGCGAACCGAAATTAAAATTTAAACCTGCGCCATAAAATGATTTCTCGAAATTAATATCACCAAATATACTTATTCCAACACCAAATTTTGTGAATGCATTCCAGTCAAATTGTAGTTCAAAAGGGAAACCAACTGAAAATATACCTTTCTTGTCTTCTTTAAAAGTATCTGTGTTATAAATGTGATAATAACCACCAACAATACTAATTCCACCGCTACAAACTAAATTTATATATTTAAAGTGTGGCTTAAAACCGTAGAGAATACCAAAATCATACAACTGTGATAGTGATTCAGAAAAAAGACCACTCGTAAGGATATCGGTTGTTTTTAATTTGATGATTCTATTATCAGAACAGAAACTCAATCCTAAGCTATAAAATGGTTTCCCTGATGACCCATTCTCAAACGCACTACAAAGTCCAGCACCAAATGTGAACCAAATATTATTGAATTTACCTGGATTTTCATCGATAGAATCTGCAAAGGTTAAACTGTAAAATACTAATAGAATTAAAATTATTTTCTTCATCATTTCTCCATTATTAAAAATGCTCCTTTCCGCAGCATTTTTTAAATTTCTTTCCGCTTCCGCATGGGCAGAGATCATTTCTTGATATGGAATTCTTCTTATGATCTTTCATTCTTTCAGCCATGTCAACATGAAATATTTTTTCCAGGTAACCATAAAGCTCAGTGTGTTTCCTCTCCAGAAGTTTTGGCTGCTCAAAGAAATATTCACTTATCACGGAGAAAAACTCACCTTTATTTGTAGCTCCGTAAGGATTGATGTCAGACATTCCGTCATAGATCTCATCAATGCTCTTTCTCATCAATTCTATCCATGGTATGGAGTATTGCCTATCAAGCAACAGAGACGGAATTCCATCGATCACACCGTCAGCTTTATCTATCAGATGAACAAATTCGTGTATCGCAGTATTTTTCTTATCCTTTTCATTGTCAAAACCATAATGTAGTGACTGTTTTGATAGGATCATCTTGCCTTCCATGTAACCGGTACCGACCATTCCGAGTATATTCCTGTCGTTACCTTCGGTCCTAAAATCATCATTGAAAGAATCGGAATATAGAAGCACTTCATAAAGATTGGAATATTGCCAGTTCGGGAATTGAAATATCGGTATTACAGCACTTGCAGCTACGAGAACTCTGTCAGTGTCATCTACATCTGTTTCAATGCCTGTTATCCTTGTGTTCAGAAGAAACTGCTGTACTTTGAATTCGAAAAGTACTTTTTCCTCAGCAGATAAATCCAAATAGAAATCAACTTTATCGGAGAGGATATTTCTCCATTTAGCAGGAAGAGGTTCTGTCGGATCTTTCCATTTTCCTGATTTGCCAAGATATTTGAAAAATAGATATAAAAATCCCGGGAATAAGATCAAAAATATTATCACTACTGTATTTTGCATAGGATTATTGAGCTAATTTTCTTAAGATATCTGAAATGTATTTTTTGTTACCATTCCCTGATGCGACTTTCATCATCATAGTGTACAGTTTATTATTAGGATCATCAATTGAAATATCATTAAAATCGAGAAAAACTAAACCCGCTACCAAAGCCACTCTTTTATTACCATCTACAAAAGCATGATTCTGGCTAATGTGGTAAATATAAGCAGCTGCCATATCGTAAATATCTTTGTGAAGAAATTTACCCTCAAATGTTGATTGTGGAATTGATAAAGCAGAACTTAAAAGAGAAATATCTCTTATCCCATCCTTACCTCCGTAATTCACGATCTGATCTTTGTGGATTTCAATTACTTCAACCAGAGAAAGAAAAATAATTTCTGAATTATTCATTCTGAAAGTTTTTTGAGAGTTTTTGAATGCTTTTGATTGATACTCTTCAGTGAATTTTTTAGCCTAGATAATCTTTTAGCATCACTAACAGGTGAAATAATAATACTCTTGCCGTCAGTAGATAATTCAAGCGCAGTATTTTCATCGATGTGAAGCAACTCGATAATTGGTTTATCGATTATAAGAGCAGAACTATTTCCATGCTTTATTAATTTTTTTATCATAACAATCTCCTTTTTCGTATACACAATATATATACGAATTAAAGAAATGTCAAGAGATTAAGGCTAGTATAACTGTTTTGCATGGATTAAGCTCCAAATTTCTTTAATACTAAAGTCAACAAATAATATAGTACTATCATTATTGCTGTAGACGATAAAAATGAAACCCAGAAATTCAGGTTGTATTTCAACATCAGAGGAAATATAATAAAAAAAGATAAAGAAGGTAGGACAAGCCAGAAAACACTTTTTGAGAAAGTTTGAATACTTTCCACATCCTTCGTTTCAAAATACATCCATATAATTGCCATTACAGAGATAAGTGGAATTGAAGCAAGGATAGCTCCAAGGATCTGATATCTTTTAGATATTTCAGAGATGATCACTATCAATGCTGCTGATATTATTACTTTTAGCGCATAGTACATATTAATCAAAAAATATGGACTAATTTAAGTACTTTGTCAAATTCTTATTTTTCATTGTCAATTCTTAAGCGTTTGAATATTAAGGGAAGAGTAATTGATTTCCGAATCCTTCATCAGTAGCACTTTTATCCCATACTTCTTCAATATTGAAAATATAAGCTGGTTTTTCTAGCCAACTATCTTTATTTGCCCCATGGTAAACATCATGCTGGGCATTAATGAATTGTTGATATATTTCTTTTTTACCTGATGTTATTTCATCATGGATCTCGATATTACCTCGCAATTCATATGATATTGTTGGAGGTTGAAGAAAAATCACTGTCGCTTCCGGATTTGAGCGGTAATTGTTCCAGGTGTGTTTTTTTGCCAATTCAAGAGTTCCAAAACGGGTGAAATCAATTTGGTGCAATTTTTCAGGAGCATAGAGATATTTGGCCAAGATAGCTAATCCACGCTTAGAGTAGTCTTTATCATCAGCATCATAACTGTTTATATGTTTCAAATAAACTTCAAGGGTTTCTTCAAGGAATTCAAATTTTGGTATGAATCCTATACCTTTGATACTTGCATTGAGACCACTTGGTCCGTTCGATACGAAAGCTGGAGTGTGTGAACAAAAACTTAAAAACACTTTTTCTTTCGAAATATCTTCTTTTTCCAGAAGACGATGAACAATATCTGCCCGTGTCTTGTATGCCCAGTAAAAAAATCTATCAGATGATTTTATCATATAATTAAGTCCCCAGATATATCAAATCTATCAGCATTCATTACTTTGTTCCAAGCTGAAATGAAATCATGTATGAATTTATTTTTTGAATCTTCAGATGCGTAAACTTCTGACAAAGCTCTTAGCTGTGAGTTAGACCCAAAAACCAGATCCACACGTGTACCTGTCCATTTCTTTTCGCCAGTTTTACGGTCATGTCCTTCAAACATATCACTTTCAGCAGATACAGGTTTCCATATCGTGTTCATGTCAAGTAGGTTTACAAAGAAATCATTTGTAAGTGTTCCTGGTTTATCGGTAAATACTCCGTGCACTGAATTTTCATGATTGATATTAAGAACCCGTAGGCCACCGATAAGCACGGTCATCTCCGGAGCACTAAGTGTTAGAAGCTGTGCTCGATCTATCAGAAGATCCTCTGCAGATACAGAATATTTAGCTTTCATATAATTGCGAAATCCATCAGTTTGAGGTTCAAGTAAGGCAAAAGATTCCGAATCGGTCAGTTCTTGTGAAGCATCTGTTCTGCCGGGTATAAAAGGTACCGTTGCATCATAACCAGCATCTTTAGCTGCCTTTTCAACAGCTTCAGCACCACTGAGTACGATCAGATCAGCAAGTGAAACTCTTTTATTGTCGGTTTGTGTTTGATTGAATTCATTTTGAATACCAGTAAGGACTTTGAGTACTTTATTAAGTTGGTCAGGTTGATTTACTTCCCAGTCTTTCTGTGGACAAAGACGGATACGTGCACCGTTCGCACCACCACGTTTATCCGAACCACGGTAAGAAGATGCTGAAGCCCATGCAGTTGAGACTAGTTCTGAAACAGTTAAACCTGAAGCCAAAATTGAATTTGTGAGAGTTGATTCATCCACTTTATTTATAAGTTCATGGTCTATATTTGGAACAGGATCCTGCCATATTAAATCTTCATCCGGTACTTCCGGTCCTAGATATCGTGAACGAGGTCCCATATCACGGTGAGTGAGTTTGAACCATGCTCGACCAAAAGCATCTGCAAAATCTTCGGGATCTTTATGAAAATGTCTTGCAATTGGTTCATAAATAGGGTCAAAACGTAGGGCTAAGTCAGCAGTTGTCATCATAGGTCTGTTTTTCTTTTCACTATCATGAGCACCGATTATCATATCTTCATCTTTAACATCTTTTGCCAACCATTGTTTTGCACCTGAAGGACTGGTTGCAAGCTCCCAATCATAATTGAATAACATGTCAAAATAGCTGCTGTCCCACTTGGTGGGAGTTGGATTCCATGCACCTTCTATTCCGCTTGTTGTTGTATCGCCACCTTTTCCAGAGCGCAGCTTGTTAAACCAACCTAGACCTTGATCTTCTATAGGAGCAGCTTCAGGTTCTGGTCCAACAAGGACTGGATCTCCCGCACCGTGTGCTTTTCCGAAAGTATGACCACCGGCTATTAATGCAACGGTTTCTTCATCGTTCATTCCCATGCGAGCGAAAGTTATCCTAATATCTTTACCTGATGCAACAGGATCCGGTTTGCCGTCAGGTCCTTCTGGGTTAACATATATCAGGCCCATCTGAACTGCAGCAAGAGGGTTTTCAAGATCACGCTCACCACTGTAGCGTTTTTCTCCCAACCAGGTATCTTCTGTACCCCAGTATATATCCTCTTCCGGTTGCCAGATATCTTCACGTCCTCCTCCGAAACCGAAAGTATTGAACCCCATTGATTCTAGAGCACAATTTCCTGCAAGTATTATCAAATCAGCCCAAGAGATTTTATTTCCGTATTTTTGCTTAATGGGCCATAAAAGTCTTCGAGCCTTATCTAGATTAGCATTATCCGGCCAGCTGTTTATAGGAGCAAAGCGTTGATTCCCGGTTCCGCCACCACCACGTCCATCTGCTGTTCGGTAGGTTCCGGCACTGTGCCAAGCCATACGGATAAACAAACCTCCATAATGTCCCCAATCTGCCGGCCACCAATCTTTAGAGTCGGTCATAAGAGCATAAAGATCTTTTTTCAAAGCTGTGAGGTTCAATTTTTTGAATTCCTCAGCATAGTTAAAATCTTTGTCCATCGGGTTAGAAGCTGGGGCATGCTGATGAAGTATTCCTAGGTTTAGTTGATTAGGCCACCAATCTTTGTTTGATGTACCTTGTCCGCCAGGTTTTTTGCCTATATTACCTGTAACAGGGCATTTGATTTCATCGCTCATGATTGTCTCCTTTATCTATTAAAATAAAATTAACGAAGAATATTTTATAAGTCATAATAAGACTTTTATTTATAAAGTAAGTTACAAAATTAATTGTACCAGACCAAGAAAATTGATTTTTTTAAGCTCCAGTTGACAAATTCTTTTTTAAAACATCAAGTTGCTTAATTTATTCTTTGATGATACTTTTTTGAACTCCATTGGGCCAATATATAACTTTTCTTGTGCAAGCCCATCAAATAAAACTTGTACAGCTTCCTCAATAGGAAAACCATATGTGTTAAAAATATATTTAATCTCATTATAATCATCTTTGGTATTCGATTCTTCATTTTTTTTGCAGAATCTCTTCGGACGTGATTCTTCAGCTCGATAGAGTTCGGTATTAACGGTCATAGCAAAAAGCGATAACTCAAGTCAAGTAGGGGATTCTAGTCATTTTGCTAATGTTATGGGTTGTTCCGGTATTTCT
>JAQIDB010000146.1 GCA_027858225.1 Candidatus Delongbacteria bacterium | reverse complement strand
TCACCTGCCATTTTATACATATTAGGTATCATCAGCAATAAACCCTGAGAAGCAGTGAAAGTACTCGTTAAAGCCCCTGCTTGTAAAGACCCGTGAACTGCACCCGATGCTCCACCCTCAGATTGCATTTCTGAAACTTTTACAGTTTCCCCAAAAATATTTTTTCTGCCATTAGCTGACCATTCATCAATGAATTCAGCCATGTTTGATGAAGGTGTGATAGGATAAATTGCCGCAACTTCACTGAACATATATGCTATATGTGCAGCAGCTGTGTTTCCATCACAGGTCATGAATTTTTTTGTGCTCATTTTCTGTTCTCCATATTTTAATTTCAAAAGACATTTTAATTGTTTTTAATATCACAATCTATAACTGAGAAAATACATTTTTTGTAGTATTTCGGCAAGATATTTTTTAAAAAATTATGTTCATTAAATTACTTGGTTTTTTCTAGAAGTGTTTTATTATTCCCCATATATCTTGGCTGCCCGGTAGAAAGTATCACTCCAAGCCAGAAATCACCTTCTACATCGATTTTTTTTCTTTTCCCAATAACTGAACGAAGTGGGACATGTGTGAATTTACGATTCCAGTAACCGATCAATATTTCAGTTTTACCTGCCATTCCTGCATGTACAGCATTTTGAGCAAGATTCGAACAGAAAACAGAATCGATTGGTATAGGTGGTAAAGACCTTATCATATAACTTGGATCAATATATTTTAGTGTATGTTCAAACCCAATACTTTCAAAACTGTCCTTAATCTTCTGCTTGACATAAAGACCGATGTCATTGTACAAAATATTTCCAGATTTATCTTTTTCAGTGTTAATTTCTTTAAACAAATTTTGGCCTGCACCTTCTGCCACAACTATTACGACATGTTGCTTTTCTTTTAGCCTCGCTTTTAGTAAATTGAGAAGCCCTCTTTCTCCTTCGAACTCGAAAGGTATTTCCGGAACGAGAACAAAATTTGCCTCACCAGACGCTATTGATGCAGCAGCTGTAATATAACCAGAGTCTCTTCCCATAAGCTTGACTATCCCAATTCCATTATAAGCACCTTTCGCTTCTGAATGTGCGGAATTTATAGCTTCTACAGCAGAAGAAAATGCAGTCTGATAACCGAAAGTGTGTTCTACAAAAACAATGTCATTATCAATAGTCTTTGGTATTCCAATTACAGAAATGTCAAGACCTCTAGATTCTATTTCTTCTGAGATATCATAAATTCCTTTCATAGTTCCATCACCACCAATAGTGAACAGAATGGAAATATTCAACTCTTCAAGATAATCAACCATTTTCTTAACATCCTGCTTACCTCTTGATGAACCTAGTATTGTTCCACCTTTCAAGTGTATATCTTCAACCGTTTTAATACTTAATTCGATTGGCGGAATTTTGTTCTCTTTCACCATTCCTTTGTATCCGTACTTGAATCCATAAATTTTTTTGCATTTATACCAATAATGAAGCTCATTTACTAGTCCCCTGATGACATTGTTGATACCTGGACACAACCCTCCACAGGTAACGATACCACAGGCAACTTCACTGGAATTAAAATGAAGAAATTTTCTGGGCCCAGCTACCTCAAAAGCTGGTATCTTATCAAAATTTTTGATATGATCCTGAATAAAACTTTTATTTGCATTGAAAACAACTTTTTCGTCATCTTTAACAAAATTAGCCACAAAATCATCGTCTCTGTAGGAGAGAGGAATTGGGGATTTATACTTGCATTCACCAAGAGTTTTTACTTCTGTATTGCAAAATATACCTTGGAGCATTTTACCCTCCGTTTTTAAAAATGAATGACAATAAAGTACAGAAAAAAATGGGTAATCACAAGACTATTATCTTCATAAAATTAAAAAAAATAAGAAAATATTAAAAAAAATAGCAAAAGGTCACTATTTGACACTTTGCTATGTTTATATTTATGTTGTTGACTGTGAAACGACTGTTGCATATATTCCATTAGTTGTTTTATCGGATAAATTATAATTAATTGTATAGAGGTATAAAATGCAAAAAGGATCGATCGCCATTTTGTGTGGTGGAGGACCTGCTCCAGGGATTAATACGGTAGTTGCCACAATAGCAAAAAGGTTTTTGTCGGATGGATATTCTGTTCTAGGTTTAAATTATGGTTATAAAACTCTCTTTAGCGACAATCCAGATACTATAGAGATAAATTTTGATCTTGCTGACAGAATCTTCAATAAGGGTGGATCTTATCTAAGAATGAGTCGTTACAAACCAAAAGATTCTGAATTTTCTAAAGATTTTTTTGTAAAGCATGATATAAAACTTTTAGTTACTATTGGTGGTGATGATACCGCTTCTACCGCAAATAGAATAACTGAATATCTTGAGAAAAATAAAATAAAGATCCAAAACATACATGTCCCGAAAACTATTGATAATGACCTACCACTACCAAATAACATTCCAACATTTGGCTATCAATCAGCAAAAGATGAAGGAGTTAGAATCGCATCTACGGTATATGAAGATGCCCGAACAAGCGGAAACTGGTTCGTTGTATGCTCTATGGGAAGAGAGGCTGGTCATCTTGCTTTCGGTATAGGTACAAGTGCTCAATACCCAATGATAATAGTACCTGAAATGTTTAAAAATGTAGAGATCACTTTTGAAAAGATCGTAAAAATGATGGTTTCAGCAGTTGTAAAAAGAATATTACTTGGTATTGATTATGGTGCGATCATAATAAGTGAAGGTGTTTTCCACATAATGAATGAACAGGAAATCATTAACTCTGGAATACATTTTTCATACGACGCACACGGACATCCTGAATTGGGAAAAGTAAGTAAGGCTCATATTTTCAATTCTCTTCTTCAACGAGAACTTCATAAACTGAGAATTAACGTTAAAAGCAGACCAGTTGAAATTGGTTATGAGGTTAGATGCATCAACCCAATCGCATTTGATCTGAGATATTGTGCTGCATTAGGTAATGGTGTAAAAGAATTATTTGACCGAAAAGAAAGTGGTTGTATTGTAGTATCAATGCCTGACGGAAAAGTTGATCCACTTTATCTAAAAGATATCGCAGGTGAGAACGGAAAGATAAAACCAAGGTTATTGAATACAGATAACGAATCATATAAACTTGTATTTAACAGCATGGATTCAATAAAAGAAGAGGACTATGATAAAGCTAAAAAATATTTAAGCGAACCCGAAGATTATAACTTAAAAAACATATTAAATTTGTAGTGGAGATATAAAATGAGTAAAAATGATGACAAAATTAAAATGAGTAAAAATGAAGATAAAATGAAAATGCTAGATCATTCTATTTCACAGATAGAAAAAGCTTATGGAAAAGGCTCTATAATGAAACTCGGTGAAAACAAACCGGTTCTGAAACTTGAAGCTATTTCGACAGGTTCTTTCGGTCTTGATATAGCGACTGGTATTGGTGGCCTTCCTAAAGGTCGAATCATCGAGATCTATGGCCCTGAAAGTTCCGGGAAAACAACAATGGCTTTACATGCAATTGCTGAAGCTCAGAAAAAAGGCGGAATTTGTGCTTTTGTTGATGCTGAACATGCCTTAGATACTGGTTATGCTGAGAAAATTGGTGTTGACACAAAAAATCTTCTAATATCTCAACCTGATTTCGGTGAGCAGGCTATGGATATAACCGAGACTCTTGTTAGGTCAAATGCTATTGATATCATCGTCATTGACTCTGTTGCGGCTCTTACTCCAAAAGCTGAAATCGAAGGAGATATGGGCGATTCTCATATGGGTCTTCAGGCGAGATTGATGTCTCAAGCACTAAGAAAAATTGCTGGTGCAGTTTCAAAATCTAAATGTATGGTTATCTTTATCAATCAAATTCGTATGAAGATAGGTGTGATGTTCGGAAATCCTGAAACTACGACAGGTGGAAATGCTTTAAAATTCTATTCTTCAATAAGGCTTGACGTAAGAAGGATTGGGGCTTTAAAAGACAAAGAGAATATTATCGGAAATAGAACTAGAGTAAAAGTTGTAAAAAACAAAGTTGCTCCTCCATTCAAAACTGCAGAATTCGATATGATATACGGAGAAGGTGTTTCAAGAATTGGGGAAATAATTGACCTTGCCGTTGATAATGATATTATTAAAAAATCCGGCTCATGGTTTTCTTACGGTGAAGATCGAATCGGGCAGGGAAGAGAAAAGGTTAAGCTGCATATACTTGAAAACAAGGAATTATACAGTGAAATTGAAGGAAAGGTCAGAGAGTTCTTCGGACTATAAATTACTGACTAAACGGAAATAACTTAATTGAGGTTAAAAGTGGAAGATCAAGGAAAGTTGATCAATACTCGTATTGAAAAAATAAATGAAATCAGGGAGATGGGTATAAACCCTTTTCCATATAATTATAATGTAGAGAATTTTTCCCAGGAAATAATTGATGATTTTGACAATTATTTTGAATCAGAGAAAAAAGTATCTATTGCCGGAAGAATAATGTCAGTAAGAGTTATGGGTAAGGCAGCCTTCTGTTCTATTCAGGATCAACAGGGAAAGATTCAGCTTTATGTTGCTCTAAAAAACATTGGTGAAGAAAGTTATAATCTCTTCAAAAAAATGGATATAGGTGATATAATTGGTGTTGCAGGAATAGTAAAAAAAACCAAAGTTGGTGAAATAACCGTTTATATTGATTCCTTTACTCTTTTGACAAAGAGTATACGACCTTTACCAGTTGTTAAGGAAAAAGATGGTGAAACTTTTGATGTTTTTGCAGACAAGGAATTAAGATACCGTAATCGTCATGTGGATCTCATTGTAACAAAGGGAGTTCGTGAAACTTTTGAAAAAAGGATTAAGATAATTAAGAATATCAAAAATATACTTGACGCTAAAGATTTCTTAGAAGTTGAAACTCCAACTTTGCTTCCGATCTACGGTGGAGCAAGTGCAAGCCCGTTCACAACTCATCATAATGCTTTAGACATGAAACTTTACCTTAGAATTGCGATTGAACCTTATTTAAAGCGATTAGTCGTCGGCGGAATGGATAGAGTATATGAGATTGGAAAATGCTTCAGAAATGAAGGAATGGACAGAACTCATAACCCTGAGTTCACAATGCTTGAACTTTATCAAGCTTACGCAGATTATAATGACATGATGAATATAACTGAAGAGATTTTCGAATCTACATGTAAAGAACTATACGGTACTACTCAGGTAGAATTTAATGGTAACTTGATAGATCTGAAAACTCCTTGGAAAAGATTGAAAATGGTCGATGCAATTCAAGAATATGCTAAAATCGATGTAGAATCTTTGACTGATGATGAAATGAAAAAATTAATCGAGATCAAAGGTGTCCAAATTAAGGGTGAGTTCATTCGAGGTCTTGCAATAAATGAAATTTTTGAATTATATGTTGAAGAGCAAATAATTCAACCTGTATTCATTACTCATCAACCTGTGGAAACAACACCATTGTGTAAACCGGACTACGATGATGAAAGATATCTTCAAAGATTTGAGCTCTTTATCGCTGGAAATGAATATGCAAATGCTTATAGTGAATCTAACGATCCAATTTTTCAGAGAAAGACTTTGCATGAACAATCACTTAGAAGAGATGTAGATGAAGAAGCTTCTCCAATGGACGAAAATTTTGTTCAAGCAATTGAAATAGGAATGCCACCAACTGGAGGTTTAGGTTTAGGTATTGATAGAATGGTAATGCTTTTGACGGGAGAACGATCAATTCGAGATATCTTACTATTCCCAACAATGAAACCGGAAAATCAGTAATTTCTATTGACATTTACAATATTTCTCCTTAGCTTTTGTCTAGGGAGAGATATTACTTGTAAATATAATTAGAATAATTAAAAAAAGTGAAAATACTATGCTTAATGTTGCTGTAATTGACGATGACATACTTACACTCAGGATTTTTAAAGATAATTTAGAACATTTTGGTTATCCATGTAAAACTTTTAACAATTATGTTACTGCTCTAAAAGAAATTAAAAACTATGATGTTGTTATTTTAGACTATCATCTTGGACGTATAAAGGGTAAGGATATAATCAATGATATTAAAGATGCAAATGAGAATGTGTTTATAATTATGATATCCGGATATATGATTCAAAATATTATCAATAAAGAACTTAAAGAAACATTATATTCTTTTCATACTAAACCAGTAGATTTTGATAAATTAAAATTAGAGCTTGATGCAATTACAATATCTAAAAAAGAAGCTGCTCAATAATAGCTTTACATCTAAATCTTAAAAGGGACGAGATTTCGTCCCTTTTTTTTTATTCAAAAATAGTTTTAACAAATTCCTGTGGATCAAACACTTCAAGATCTTCTTTTTTCTCTCCCAGTCCAATAAATTTTACCGGAATATCCATTTCTTGATTGATAGCAATTGTTACTCCACCTTTCGCTGTTCCATCCAATTTTGTAAGAACGATTCCTGTGACACCGGAAGTTAAACTAAACTGCTTTGCTTGGCTTAATGCATTTTGACCTGTGGTAGCATCTAAAACCAATAATACTTCGTGCGGAGAATTAGTATTCAATTTCTTAAGTACGCGTGAAATTTTCTCAAGTTCATTCATTAAATTTACTTTATTATGAAGTCTGCCGGCAGTATCTATCAATACAACATCCATACCCCTTGCTTCACCAGCTTTGTACGAATCAAAAGCTACCGCTGCTGGATCAGACCCCATCTGGTGTTTCACAAAATCCGAACCAGTTCGAGTTGCCCAAGTTTCTAATTGCTCAATGGCAGCTGCTCTAAATGTATCTGCAGCACCTATAAGAACTTTCTTACCCTGAGATTGATAATAATGTGCTAATTTTCCTATAGTAGTAGTTTTCCCATTACCATTTACACCTACGACTAAAATAACATGCGGTTTTTCTGTATAATCAATTTCGTTAACAGGAATCTTATTAATCAGCTCAATAATTTCTTGTTTTATCAATGCCTTGATATCTAAATTCTCATTGGATTTCTCTTCCTGAATTCTTTCTCTCAGCTTTTCAATAATTAATTCTGTGGTTTTAACTCCTATATCAGAAGTATATAAAGCTTCTTCAATATCTTCCAGTGTATCTTCATCCAGAATACTACTCTTGGATATTATTGAATTAAGTTTTCCAACAATGCTGTTTTTAGTTTTTGAAAGAGTTCGGGATAATTTATCGAAATAGCTCTCTTTTATAGCAATTTCAACCTTCTCTTGCTTGATAATCTTATCTGTATTATCTGCCCCACTTGCCTTATCAATTTTACCTGTCTTACTAGGATGTTGACCTTTTCTTGACTCTAGTAATTCTCTGTATTCTTTTAAGAATTTTTCTTCTCTTAAGTACTCTCGTATTCTCTTTTTTCTAAATAATGACATTTATTTCCCAAGTTCATTAATTTTGATTCGAAAATATAAGTATTTGTCATATAATAATCAATTTTATTTACTACCAGATATTGTTTTATTTTACAACAATACAATTTGTCATATTTTATGGGCTCTAAATAGACATGGTATCCAGTAACGGTCATCGTTTTCATAAATATAAGTCATTTTATCCTCGTAGGAAAGTAAATCTTATAGTTTGAGTTTTACGCAGTTTTGCGATC
>JAQIDB010000178.1 GCA_027858225.1 Candidatus Delongbacteria bacterium | reverse complement strand
AAGATTTGTATAATTTCAAACCTATCGTTGTTGATGAACTTACTCATAAATTCTTAAAACTTTTTAAGATAATACTTGATCGCAAAACTGCGTAAAACTCAAACTATAAGATTTACTTTTCTACGAGGATAAAATGACTTATATTTATGAAAACGATGACCGTTACTGGATACCATGTCTATTTAGAGCCCAATAATTTTACTTTAAGATTTAACGTTGTATAAGATGTACATTATTTCTAAATTAATAAATTGACTTATATCTAAACGAAGATTATTTTTGACCATGATTATAGTATCTTTATTTATTGAATATAGATGAAAAACTAAAATTAATTAATAATAAATTGGAGAATGTCGATGAAATACACTTTTAAAGGTGGATATCACCCTCCTGATGGGAAGGAATTCTCAGAAAAGAAATCTATTGAAAAAATGCCGTTACCAAAGATTGTTGCAATTCATTTGCATCAGCACATTGGAGCTCCTTCAAAAGCTATTGTTGCAATTGGGGATGAGGTAAAGGTAGGACAACCCCTTTCTGAAGCAGGTGGATTTGTTTCTATTCCTGTTCATGCATCAATCTCAGGTAAAGTGAAAGCAATTGCTAAGATTACAGATGCCGGTGGTTCTAAAAGTAATGCTGTCATCATAGAAAGTGATGAAAAAGATGAAATGTTCGAAGGTGTTGGAGTAAAAGTTGACTATTCAAATTTTTCAGCTGATGAGATCAAGAAGAAAATAGCAGCAGCAGGTGTTGCAGGTATGGGTGGAGCAAGATTTCCAACTCACGTAAAGCTATCACCTCCAGCAAATAAGAAGATTGATTATATTATTCTTAACGGGGTAGAGTGTGAGCCATATTTAACTGCTGATGATAGATTAATGCAGGAAAGTCCTGATACTATCATTGAAGGTCTTAAACTTATGATGAAGACTGTTGATGCTCCAAATGGTATCATCGGTATCGAGAAAAACAAGCCTGATTCTATCAAAGTTATGAGAGATAAAACTTCAGCGATAGATAATGTTTCAGTTATTGAACTTGAAGTTAAGTATCCTCAGGGTGGTGAGAAGCAGTTAATTTATGCAGCAATCAAGAAAGAAGTTCCTTCAGGTGGTCTTCCAATGGATGTTGGAGTTGTTGTTTCCAATGTTGGAACTGCCAGTGCTGTATATGATGCGGTTGCTCTAAATAAACCATTTTATGAAAGAGTCGTTTCTGTGACAGGTGAATCAATAAATGATCCAAAGAATGTTCTTGCAAGAATTGGTACACCATCTTCTGAACTTATAGAATTTGCAGGTGGAGTTAAAGAAGATGTTTATAAGATACTGAACGGTGGTCCAATGATGGGCGCAGCTATGTATGAAATGAATGCTCCGGTTCACAAAGGAACTTCAGGAATTCTCTGTTTAAGTAAAGAGAATGCAAAAGTATACACTGAACAGCCTTGTATTAGTTGTGGAAAATGTGTTACAGTATGTCCTTTAAATCTTTTGCCTACTGATATTCAATTAAACGTTCAGCATGGTAAATATGAAGAAGCTGAAAAACTTGGACTAATGGATTGTATGAAATGTGGAACATGTGCTTATGTTTGTCCTTCGAAAAGAAATTTAGTTCATTATTTCAGTATTGGACAAGCGAAAATCAATGAGATGAAAAGAGACGCAAAATAAAATTAAATTATAAAAGGTAAATAAATGGATAAAATGTTAATTGTATCGGCTAATCCCCATATAAGGAGCAAAGCATCTGTGACTAAGATAATGCACATGGTGAATCTTTCACTTATTCCTGCATTATTTATGTCTTACTACTACTTTGGATTCAAAGCAATATTTTTGACTTTGGTCAGTGTTGTCACTGCAGTAGTAACGGAAGCTGGAATTCAAAAATTCAGAAAAGTGGCTGTAACTGTATCAGACGGAAGTGCGATACTTACAGGAATACTTCTTGCGTTCAATGTTCCTCCTTACATCCCTTGGTGGATTGTTATGTTGGGTTCATTTTTCGCAATAGCGATAGCAAAACAAGCATTCGGTGGTCTTGGATTTAATATTTTCAATCCTGCTTTGGTAGGTAGAGCATTTATGCTTGCATCATGGCCGGTTGAAATGACCTCAAATAAGTTTTGGGCAAGTCCTGTAGCAAGCTTTGGAGCTAAAACTGGACCAACAATGGATGCAATATCTTCTGCAACTCCGTTAAATTTGGTTAAGACAGCTTTGAAAGCAGATCCTACTCAGGAAACTGTTAAGATAATATCTGATGCCGGAGTTAGCTATTGGGATCTTTTCGTAGGTAATGTTTCAGGTTGTATCGGAGAGACTTCGTTTTTGGCATTATTGATTGGAGTAATATTCTTAATGATTTTAGGTTATGTAAATTGGAGAGTGCCGGTATTCTACATTGGAAGTGTTTATTTATTCACTTGGGCAATGGGTTATGATCCCACATTCCATATCTTAGCTGGTGGACTTGCACTTGGAGCTTTCTATATGGCTACGGATATGGTAACATCACCGATATCGAACAAAGGTAATATTATCTTTGCAATTGGATTAGCATTCTTCACAGTTGCGATTAGAATTTGGGGTGGATATCCTGAAGGTGTTTCATACTCTATTCTTCTGATGAACACTGTAGTACCTTTGATAAATAAATTCACTGTACCGAAGAAATTCGGATACGTTAAACCGGTAAAAAGCTAACTAAGGAGATATAATGGGTAACATAATTAAATTATCAGCTATTCTCTTTTTTGTTGCAGGAATTGCAGCAGGCAGTTTAGCTTTTTACAATAGTATAACGAAGCCTGAAATTGCAAAATTAAAAGCAAAGAATGAGAAGATAGCTAGAGCATACGTTCTTCAAGGATTATTTACAGAAGACCAAATGTCAACTCTGATCTATGAAGAAGGTGAAATAGATCTTGATGGAACTAAAGAAAAATTTTGGAAAGTTAAAACTTCTGAAACAGGTCAATACAAAGCATTGGTTTTCCTTGCAAAAGGAATGGGATTCTCCGGAGTTGTTGAGACTATGATCGGAACAGATTTGAACTTTAAGATAAATGGAATTAAAGTTCTTAAACATACTGAAACACCTGGTCTTGGAGCAGAAGTCCTAACAAAAAAATATGAAGATATCCAGAAACATGGGGATAATGCCAAACCATTCTTTGAGGGTTGGTTCGCAGAGAAAAGTTCATTAAAGGTAGTAGTTGTAAACGATGATCTGAATTCTAAGGATAAAGTTCAATCTATTACTGGGGCTACTATAACAACAAGAGCAGTATGTAAAAGTATCAATAAATATGCTGAGCTTGTTCAAAAGCAAATGGGTAATATGCCTAGACAATTAGTTATTGATCAAGCACAAGTTGTTGCTGCACCAAAAGATGCTATATTAAAAGCAAGAGCAGAAGCAGCTGCAAAAGCGGAAGCTCAGAAAAATACCGTTGTTACAGAAGATACTCCAGAAGGAGGTAAAGATGAATAAATTACAGAATTTTACAAAAGGATTCTTCAAAGAAAATCCTGTACTGATACTTGCGCTTGGTTTATGTCCAGCACTGGCTGTTACAACTTCAATTGAGAACGGTCTTGGAATGGGAATGGCATCAACAGCAGTTCTTATTGGATCAAGTACAATTATTTCAATGTTGAAGAAATTTATTCCTAGTAATATTAGGATACCTATTTTCATAGTTATAATTGCAACATTCGTTACGATAATAGATCTTACACTTCAGGCTTTCATACCTTCTTTAAGTGAGTCACTGGGTCTTTTTATACCGCTTATAGTTGTAAATTGTATAATACTTGGAAGAGCAGAAGCATTTGCATCAAAGAAAAGTGTTTTAAATTCTATGATCGATGCTGCCGGTATGGGAATCGGATTTACAATTGCATTGGTGTTGATCAGTGCAGTCAGAGAATTTGCAGGGACAGGAGCTTTACTCGGTTTTCCTTTATTCCAGCTGATGGGAATTGAAGGATTCAAAGGTTCGATAATGATGATACTTCCTCCGGGTGGTTTCCTTACTATGGGATTGATCCTTGGTTTTATGCAGTGGAATAAAATTAGAAAAGCAAAAAACACGGGAGGTAAATAATGGATTTTTCACATCTTATAGTGATAGCGGTATCTTCAATATTTATCAATAACTTTGTGTTGGGAAGATTCTTAGGAATCTGTCCTTTCATCGGTGTATCAAAGAAACTGGACAGTGCGCTTGGAATGGGAATGGCTGTTATATTCGTAATGACATTAGCATCGACAGTTACATTTTTGATACAAACTTATGTACTCGTGCCATTTGAACTTGAATATTTAAGAACAATAGCATTTATCCTTGTGATCGCATCTCTAGTTCAATTCATTGAAATGTTCATGAAGAAGAATATGCCATCATTATATCAATCTTTAGGTGTTTTCTTACCATTGATCACGACAAATTGTGCAGTTCTTGGTGTTGCAATTCTTAATATTGATGATATCGCTATGATCGGTCAACATTTTAATTTCATCGAATCAGTATGGAATGGTTTCACTGCTGGTATCGGTTTCACTATTGCATTATTGCTTATGGCAGGTATTAGAGAAAGACTTGAATTGGCAGATGTCCCTGAAAGTTTGAAAGGTACGCCTATTACTTTTATTTCAGCCAGTTTGATCGCTGTAGCATTCTTGGGATTCAGTGGAATGAGCATAATGTAAATAAAGAATTTTATTGGAGATATATAAATGGATTGGACTCAAATAATAACTGCTTTTTTATCGGTCGGACTGATCGGTGCTGTACTTGGTGCAGTTTTGGCTTATGCTTCTAAAGTGTTCCATGTAGAAGTTGATCCGAAAGTTGAAAAAATAGCTGAAATATTACCTCAAGCAAATTGTGGAGCTTGTGGATATCCGGGATGTTCTAAATATGCTGAAGAAATTGTTGTAAATGGAGTGGACGTTACTCTTTGTACACCCGGAGGTCAGGATGTTATTGACAAGATTGCTTCAATTATGGGCGTCGAAGCTACTGCAGGTAAAGCAATGGTTGCTTACTGTGCTTGTCAGGGAAGTAAAGAAAACGCAAAGGATAGATTTGAATATTACGGACCTAAAAACTGTAGTGATGCAGCATTTATTTCTGGAGGTCAGAAAACATGTGATTATGGCTGTTTAGGATTCGGAGAATGTGTTGAAGCTTGTGCTTTTGGAGCAATGTATATGGACGAAAAGACCGGTCTTCCTGTTGTAATCGACGAGAAATGTGTCGGTTGTGGAGCTTGTGTAAAAGCTTGTCCTAAAGATGTAATGAAGATGATGCCTAAAGATTCTAAGGTTTACCTTGCATGTAATTCGAAAGCAAAAGGTAAGGAAGTGATGGATGCTTGTAAGGTTGGATGTATCGGTTGTAAGATCTGTACTACTCCAAAGGTTACTCCATCGGGTGCTCTTAAAATGGAAGGTGATCTTCCAGTTATTAATTTTGATATTGAAGATGCTTTAGTTAATGCTAAATTCAAGTGTCCTAAGTCATGTTTCATTGATAAAGGTGATACAGAGAAAACTCCTGAGCAGGTTGCTAAAGAAAAAGCAGATTGGAAAGCAATTGAAGCTGAGAAAACTGCTGCGGTAAAGAAAGCTGCACTTGCAAAAGCTGCTGCAGCGAAAGCTGCAAAAGAAGCAGCTGCGAATTCGTAAAGACGTTCTACTAGAACGTCTCAAACATCTAGAAAGGGTGATCATTTGATTACCCTTTTTTTATTTATAAAAAATCTACTTTGCCGGTTTTGATATCGTAGATTGCACCAATGACTTGTACTTTATGGTAGTGTATATTAAATTGTGTCTGAGGACAAACTAATGTTATATTAGCATAATAACCAAAAAATGTTAAATAACAAAGGAGTCTGCCCTCATGACAAAGATAAAAGAAAACCT
>JAQIDB010000139.1 GCA_027858225.1 Candidatus Delongbacteria bacterium | reverse complement strand
ACTATAACAATGATAGACCACAATGGGATTTGAAAAAGTTGACTCCTGTTGAATACAGAAGTCAACTTTTAGAACAACCCCCTTTTTATCATTGTCCTTGACAAAGGGTACAGATTAAATTTGGCACCCTTTTTTATTGTGTTATTAAACCATAATATATAATAAATAATATTGTTTTTAAAGTTAGCTTGTAATATATTCTATTGTAGTAATTAATATAAGGACAATGGATAAATTGAATAAGACATTTTACATAGAGACATATGGCTGTCAGATGAATACTGTTGATAGCGAGATAGTTACATCTATTCTTATTAGTGCGGGATTTAAGCTTGTTGATGATATTAAAGAAGCTAATATTTTACTTTTGAATACTTGTGCGATCAGAGAAAAAGCTGTTGAGAGAGTGATAAACAAAATGAGGCAACATAAGGGTTTTCTAAAATCAGGAAAACTTGAAATTGCAGGTATTTTAGGTTGTATTCCTGAACATACTGGTGATGAACTTAAAGCAAAGCTTGATTTTATAAAGTTACAAGTAGGACCTGATAAATATAGAACTTTACCTCAGCTGATAAAAAATATCTACAAAGATAGAAAATATCACGAAGAACTGGATTTTGATATAGAAGAGAATTACGAAGATGTAACTCCGTATAGAAGTGAGCACACAAATGCGTTTATCTCGGTGATGAGAGGATGCAATAATTTTTGTACATATTGTGTAGTGCCTTATGTCCGTGGTAGAGAAAAAAGTAGAACGGTAGATTCAATCCTGGATGAAGTAAAAAACACTATTGCTCAGGGAATCACAGAGATAACATTACTTGGACAGAACGTTAATTCATATAACTTTGAAGGTATAAGATTCCCTGAATTACTTCAAAAAGTTGCTGAAATAAAAGGCATGGAAAGATTGAAGTTCGCAACTTCTCATCCAAAAGATCTAACAGAAGAGTTAATTGATGTAATAGTAAAAAATCCAAATATATCAAATAGCTTTCACTTACCATTTCAGGCTGGAAGCAATAGTGTCTTGAAGAGAATGAACAGAGGTTATACTATAGAAAAATATCTGGCTAAGATAAAGATGATAAGAGAAAAAATACCTAATATAGCCATTACGACTGATATAATTGTAGGTTTTCCCGGAGAGACCGAGGATGATTTTCAGCAGACGGTTAAAGTATTGAAAGATACTAAGTTTGATAATGCGTTTATGTTCATATACTCAGAGAGAAAAAATACTGCATCCGCTAAGAATTTTAAGGATGATGTTTCTAAAGAAGAGAAAAGTAGAAGACAGCAATTTATCTCGAAACTCCAGAAGAAAATTGGTCTTGTAGAATTGAAAAAAGATGTTGGTAAAATAACAGAAGTTCTCATAGAATCCATAAGTAAGAAACGGGATTATCAGTATAAGGGTAGAACCGAGCAGAACAGGATCGTTGTATTTGATAAGATCGAAGGTTATAACATTGGTGATTATGCGAAAGTAAAAATTAAAAAAGCCGAAGGAGTTACTTTGTTCGGTGAAATAGTAGAATAAAAAATATTAAGATATGTAGGAGAGTAAAATGAACTATGCTAAAAGAATATTCCAATTACTATTATTGTTCGTAGTAATCTGGTTTTCGGTTGTAAATTACAATACTTCAGTTGAAATTTCGCTATTTAAAGAAAAACCGATAGTGATGTCAGTGATCTTAGTAATTTTCTTTTCTCTAATAATTGGAGGATTGATTTCAGCATTTTTCTCAGCTTTAAAAGAGTTTAAAAACTCAAAAGAGCATAATAGAGTTTTGAAAGAGCTAAAGCTTACGAGTAAGGACCTTGAAATTAAGACTAAAGATCTTCTTATTGCTGTTAATGAACTTGATAAAATGAAAGTTGAAAATACTTCTTTATCAAATGAGATTGGAACATTAAAAGAGGTCATGAAATATCCTAACAAGGCTATTAACACAGATGAAGGGAAAAAGCTGATAGATTATTAGAGACGCAAGGTATTGCGTCTGTACGAAAGGAAATATTTTTGAACAAAATAAGAAGATAAAAAATGAAACAAAAAATTTATGATTATCTTGTCATCGGTAGTGGTGCTGCAGGATTATATTTCTCTATCCATGCTGCTAAACACGGTAAGGTTTTACTTCTTTCGAAAGACAAGATTAAAGATTCAAATACTTACTTAGCTCAGGGAGGTATCGCTTCAGTTGAAAAACCAAGTGATAGTTTTGAAGATCATATCTATGATACTTTAGTCGCCGGAGACGAGCTATGTAATTTGAAAGCTGTAGAAATGATCGTAAAAGAAGCTCCTACCGTAATTGATGATCTTATAGATCTTGGTGCAAAATTTTCAAAGGAAACCAGGAAAGGTTTTTATTCTCTTCACAAGGAAGGTGGACATACTAAAAGTCGTGTTTTTCATTTTAAGGATGCAACTGGCAGAGAATTAGTTCGAGCTTTAACAAAGAACGTAAAATCAAATAAAAATATTGATATAATGGAAAATGCTATGAGCATTGACCTTCTTACAGAACATCAAAAGAAAAAAATACCTAAAGACCAAAAAGGTGTGACTTGCTTTGGTGCTTATGTTCTTGATAATAAGTCTGACACAGTATTGAAAATACTTGCTAAAGCAACAATTCTTGCCACAGGTGGGTCAGGGCAAGTCTATCTTCATACTTCCAATCCTTCCCCTGCAACAGGAGATGGAATTGCAATGGCTTATAGATCGGGAGCAACAATTTCCAACTTGGAATTTTTTCAGTTCCATCCAACAACTTTATATACCGGAAAAGCAGAAGAAAGCTCATTTCTTATCAGTGAAGCGGTAAGAGGTTTTGGAGGTATCTTAAAGACTCGAAAGAAAAAAGAATTTATGCATAAATTCCACAAATTAGGCTCACTTGCACCTAGAGATATTGTCGCAAGAGCTATCGATGCTGAGATGAAAAAAAGTGGTGATCCATGTGTTTATATAGATGTGACAAATTATTCAGCTAAAAAAATAATAGATTCATTTCCAAACATATATAATCAATGCCTTGAACACGGTATCGATATTACAAAAGAAATGATACCAGTAGTACCTGCTGCACATTATCAGTGTGGAGGTGTAGAAGCAGATCTTCATGGAAGGACCGATGTAAGAGGTTTGTATGCTATTGGAGAAGTTGCTCAGAATGGTGTTCATGGAGCTAATCGTTTAGCATCAAATTCACTTTTAGAAGCACTTGTATTTGGAAAGAAAGCAGCAACATCATCAAAGCACTTTATTGAAAAAACAAAATTAGAGTATTCTGGTATAAAAGACTGGAAGTCAGAAAATCCTGAAAATATAGAAGAAAAGATCATTGTCTCATACCTGAAGAATAATATCAAAAGATTAACAAGTGAATTCGTGGGTATTGTGAGAAGCAAAGCCCGTTTAAAAATGGCTACCAAGATGATCGATCTGCTTCTAAGGCAAGTTAGGCAGTATTATAACACAACAAGGCTTACAAAAGAATCTTTGGAACTGAGAAATCTTGCAGATGTCGCAAGCCTATTAGTTCGTTTTGCTAAATTTCGTAAGGAATCACGGGGTTTGCATTACAACTTGGATTATCTTGAAAAAGATAACGAGAATTGGCAGAAGAATACACGTGTAAGAAGCTCTGGAAGAGCCAGTAAAAAAGATGTGAATTAGATTTGAGATTAATTTGAATAAATTTTTGATAATATTTTTATTTGCAACCTTTATCGTAAGAGCAGAAGATATTCTAATTCCAATGGATTGGGACCAAGAAGATCATTTAAAAGCTTACGGGCTTGCATATTGGTCTATTGATCGAGGTGCAAAAGTTGAATGGCTTTTGAACTATCGAGGTGGATCTTTTAAAATAGAAGGTTATGAGAATATTATCAATGAAGCTGTGGTCAGAGGTGTGAGTTATGAACTTATTTCTCAGAGCGATTTTGCTTCAATTGCTAATGAAATTCTACAGTCAAAT
This sequence comes from Candidatus Delongbacteria bacterium, assembly GCA_027858225.1. Taxonomy (GTDB): domain Bacteria; phylum UBA4055; class UBA4055; order UBA4055; family UBA4055; genus WTAK01. The sequence continues at coordinate 7,161 of JAQIDB010000139.1, read as the reverse complement.
ATGGAAATAGTTGAGCTTGAAAAAGCTCCAAAAGTTGCTATTTACACTCCTGAAGGTAAATTCCCATGGGATGATGCGGTTACTCTTGCTCTAACATATGCAGAGATACCATACGAGACTTTATGGGATAAAGAAGTTCTCAGAGGAGATCTTTCTAAATATGACTGGCTACATCTTCATCATGAGGATTTCACTGGCCAATACGGAAAATTTCTTGCAGGGCATGGTCGTGATAGCTGGTATAAAGATCAGGTCAGGAGATTTGAAGAACTGGCTAAGCAACTTGGGTATTCGAAGGTATCAAAAGAGAAATTATCAGTGGTTATAAAGATAAAACAATTTGTAATGCAGGGTGGATTTTTATTTGCAATGTGTAGTGCCGCAGATACTTTTGATATAGCTTTAGCAGCATATAAGACAGATATCTGTGAATCAGTCTTCGATGGTGATCCAATTGATCCTAATTTTCAGAGTAAAATAGATTACTCTCAGTGTTTGGCTTTTAAAGATTTTAAGTTAGAATTAAATCCATATGTATATGAGTATTCTGATATTGATATGTCAATGGAAATTAATATGAGTGTTCCTGAGAAAAATGATTATTTCACTTTATTTGATTTCTCAGCAAAATTCGATCCTATAGCTTCAATTCTTACTCAGAATCATACAAAAATATTAAAAGGTTTTATGGGTCAGACAACAGCTTTTAGAAGAAAATTGATAAAGAAAAATGTAGTTATTTTAGGGGATGTAAAGAATACCGAGATGGTTAAATATATTTATGCACCGCTTGGACAGGGATTTTTTACTTTCTATGGAGGGCATGATCCGGAGGATTATAAACACTATGTTATGGATCCTCCAACAGAGCTTGAAATGTATAAAAATTCACCGGGATACAGATTGATTCTGAATAATATTTTATTTCCAGCAACAAATAAAAAGAAGAGAAAAACTTAGATGTTCTTTAACTCGATTGAGTTTGCAATATTTTTACCTTTAGTATTTATTTTCTATTGGTTCGTTTTTAAAAAAAATCTGAAAGCTCAGAATTTTTTTATTTTAGTAGCAAGTTATATTTTCTACGGATGGTGGGACTGGCGTTTTTTATCTCTGATATTCTTCAGTTCAATAGTAGATTATTTAGTAGGTCTCAAGCTTAAATCAACCGACAAACCTGGTCTTAGAAAGATATATTTACTTACGAGTATTTCAGTGAATCTCGGTTTCCTTGGATTTTTCAAGTATTATAATTTCTTTGCCGAGAGTTTTGCAGATGCATTTACTCTATTCGGTACTTCAATAGAACCTTCCAGATTAAATATAATTCTACCTGTAGGTATAAGTTTCTATACTTTTCAGACTTTGAGTTATTCAATAGATGTCTATAGAAGAAAGCTTGAACCGACCAAGGATATAATAGCATTCTTCAGCTTTGTGAGTTTTTTTCCACAACTGGTAGCAGGACCAATAGAGAGAGCAACGCATCTTCTTCCTCAATTCTATGTTAAACGAAAATTCAAATATGAAAATGCTATACTGGGTTCAAGGCAAATTCTTTGGGGTCTTTTCAAAAAGATTGTTATTGCAGATAATTGTGCCAAATATGCAAATTTGATATTCAATAATTCTGCAGAGCAAACAGGTAGTTCATTGGTTCTGGGAGCAGTATTTTTTGCTTTTCAGATATATGGAGATTTCTCAGGTTACTCAGATATTGCAATAGGTACTTCAAGGCTTTTCGGATTCGATCTGATGAAGAACTTTTCATATCCGTATTTTTCAAGAGATATAGCTGAATTTTGGCGTAGATGGCACATTTCACTTTCAACATGGTTCAGAGATTACCTTTACATACCTCTGGGTGGAAGTAAGGGATCAACTGCAAATAAGATTAGGAATACATTTATAATATTCATCGTCTCAGGTTTCTGGCACGGTGCGAACTGGACTTTCATTGCATGGGGTGCTATCAATGCAATTTATTTCCTTCCACTATTATTACTAAAAAGAAATAGAAAGAATATCGGTACAGTAGCAGAGAATTCTATTTTCCCTTCGGTTAGGGAAGTCTTTAGTATTCTATCAACTTTTACTTTGACAACTTTTGCATGGATATTCTTCAGAGCTGAGAGCATGAAACATGCTTTTGATTACATTGCAGGAATTTTTTCAAAATCATTACTAGCCAATCCTGACCTTTCAGCAAAAGGCTGGATCACTTTAAAGCTCATAGTTTTCTTTGTCATCATGGAATGGATTGGTAGGAAAGAAGAATTTGCTATAGCCAATCTTAGAATATACAATTACAAAATACCAAAATGGATATTCTATTACACAATAATATTGATGATATATATCTTAGGTAATTACTCCGAGACAATAGAATTCATTTACTTCCAGTTCTAATATGAAAAAATACTTTTTAAGAATATTGTTATTCACTCTCGGAATTATACTGATCAATACAGTAATTTTTCTTATCGTTTCTGAATATTACTATAAACCATATGAGAATATTCCTGAGATCAATGATAACGATACAATGTTCATCCTAGCGGATTCACATGGTGGACCTTTAAAGCAGAATCTTAGAGAGCATGGAGTTTATAATTTTTCAACTGGTTCTGATTCCTACTTTGATATCTATAGGAAGATTCTCTATCTGAAGAAGAATACCAATGTAAAACAAGTTATAATCACAGCTGATGATCATACATTATCAGTGTACAGAGAGAAATTGAATAATAAAGATAGATCAGTTTATTTCTTAGACCTGGAAGATAATGATTTTCTTCTTGGTGATAAGATATCTTTAGTCAAAGAGAAATATTTTAAGAGATATATTCCACTTTTTAATGCTAAGACAACTGGTATAGTCGAAAGATACTTCAAATCGTTGTTTAAAGTAAAGAAGACCAAGGTTTATGACTGGGCAACGAATAAGAATAAGAAACACGATTCTGCGAAAAGAGCTAAGAAACAATTCAAGGTTACAGAATCATCAGAGAGTCTTATAGCTTGTATGACTGAGATCGTAAAATTCTGTAAAGAGAATGAGATCGAGATTATTGCTGTGAAATTTCCACTGGCTAAGGACTATTTAATCGAAGTTGATGGTAGAAATTTTGGTGCTGATAAGCATTTTATTTCTTTGGGTATTAAAACCTATGACTTTACGGAACTGTATGTTGGACATGATGAATATTTTGCTAATCAGGATCATTTGAACGATATTGGTGGAGAGTTGTTTGCAAAAGAATTATTGAAAATAGTAGAAGCTGAGTAATATGAAAAGTTATCTGATCAAAATATCGATATTCTTAATTCCTATAATGGCAGTAGCTATTTTCCTAGAAGTATACATTCGTATTCAGCCCAATGACTATTCATATAAGAATGAATATTTAACTACGAATGCTAAAGATATCGAAACTTTTATTGTTGGAAGCTCACATAGTTTCTACGGAATAGATCCACAGTATTTCTCTATGAATACTTTTAATGCAGCACATGTTGCTCAGTCACTCAAATGGGATTATTTCATCTTCGATAAATTTAAAGATAATATGACAAGCCTAAAGAATGTTATCATTCCGATATCGTATTTTTCTTTGTTCTATAATCTTGAAGGTGGAGATGCAGACTGGAGGATTAAGGATTATAAAATCTACTATGATGCCGATGAACCATCATTCAAATATAACTATGAGATATTCAATAGAAAGTTAGTGCAGCTTGTTATAAAGGCATATAAGATCTTCACCGGCGAGGATAAAGGTGTTAATTGTTCGGACTTAGGTTTCGGGAGCAGGACTGCTCTTTTGGACATTGATATGGAGTCATCTGGAAAAACTGCTGCAAGGATACATACTGTTGAGAATTACGATGCTTTTAGTGGTAACCTGAGGATATTAGAGAAGTTTATCAATGACTGTAATCAGATGGATGTTACTGTTTTATTGGTTGTTCTTCCTTCATGGAAAACTTATAGAGAGCATTTGGATGCGGATCAGTTAATTGCTACAGAAAGTTATTGTTTTGAATTAAGTCATAAATTTAAGAATACCTATTATTATTCTTTCTTAGAGGATAGGAGATTTAAGTTAGAAGATTTTGCGAATGCAGATCATTTAAATAATAAGGGAGCTGAGAAGATCAGTCGGTTCTTGAATATGATTATCACATTTAAATAGTTTTTTATATTGTCATTGCGAACACCTGCGGTGTGTGGCAATCTTATTGAAATCTGAGATGTGATAAATCACGGCTGTACGGAACCCCTGAATTATTAATTTTCCTTTTTTGATATATTAGTATTGCACAATCGCTAAATATTAGTTATTTTGTAATAACAGAAAAGAATAAAAAATACAGGAGTCGAAATGCTTAAAAAGTTAATGGTAGTTGCGTTTATTTTCTCAATGTTACTGATGGTGTCATGTTCAGATGATTCAACCAGTGTTGGTGCTAACAGTGTGTCTTTCAGAATTACAGATATCCATTCAGCAAGTTATGATAAGCTGGATTCAATATGGGTAGCTAATTCGGATCAGTTATATAACTATGATGTTAATGATAGAGTTGATGGAAGCTTTAAAACTTATACTGCAAGTTCTACTCAATATCTTGAGGAATTGACATATAGTTCATTGTCAGATGTAAGACCACTGACTTATTCTCGTTACAGTGAATACGTAGCTGATAAGATGATGGGAGATTTTAAATTAGATTTCATTTATGAAGATGGAAAAACTAAAGTGTTAATGATGTCAGTACTAGATGAGCTTGGAGCTTATCAGAATGTTGTGAAAACAGTATATGCCTACGAAAATGAGATGTTAGTAAGTGCAATAGACAGTAGCTTTTGGAGTGGAGAAAATTGGGATGAGGCCGGTCGTCAGAATTGGACATATGTTGGTGGTAGACTTGTAGAATATATTTCAAGTTTTGAACAAATTGAATATGTGTATGAAAATGATAATTTGACCGAAAAACTTTATTATGATGATTGGTCGGGTAGTTTAGAATTACAGCAGAAAGAAGAATTTGTATATGAAAATGGTATCTTAAAGGAAAAGTTGACATATCGAAATAATGAAATAGAACTCGAGTTATCAAGAAAAGAGACATATGAATACGAAGGAAGCCATCTAAGTGCTATTTATCAATCTGAGTGGGAAGAGATTGAATGGGTCGCTCATTATAAAACAGGATTTGATTATGATAGTAATGGGAATTTAATAGCGCAGATTGAGTATGATTGGGATTCGTTAGAAGAAGTTTATGTTCTAGATTATAAAACAGAATTTACTTATGAAGAAGAATCAGGGAATTCTTTAGATGTTTCAAAAGCTATGTCACCTGAAAGCTTTTATACAGGTATGAGTGAAATTGAGATATTTGATTATTCTATGCCTTCGAAGGTTGATAATAAGGTTGATAAGTTTATTAAATTGTTAGAAAAGCAAAAGTAATTTTTATTATTTGGTGTAATCCGTAGGGGCGTAATTTATTACGCCCTTTTTTATTTAAAAAAGTTTGAATAATATTTATAGTACTTATTTGTTTTATTTTAGTACTTAATCTCTATAATCCCCCCCTCAAATATTTTAGCTCAGCTACAAATTATTTCTGGCATGATTATTGCTATTTAAATAAGTGAATTGATAGTGCTCATATGGATATATGTATAATATAAAAAGCAGGAGTCGAAATGTTTAAGAAATTAGTAGTTGGAATGTTCATAATCTCAATGTTGTTTATAGTATCTTGTTCAGAGGATCAGTCAAGTGATCCTGATGTAACGGTAAGGCTTACTGATGAGGTTATCTCAAATTATAATCCAGAGACCTCAACTTGGGAAGTAACAAATGATTGGATTTATTCATATGACGAGAATGATAGAGTTGACGCTTTGGTTGACAATCTCGATGGAATGTTTGAAGAACTTACATATAGTTCACTATCAGATGTAAGGCCGCTTGAGTTTATATCAGGTATACCTGAAATTAGTTTTAATATGAAAGCTCATTTCACTTACGAAGAAGGTAAAACAAAAGAGCTCCTACTGTCAATTTCCGATAGTCTTGGAGTCTATAGTGAAGCTCTAAAAATGGAATATACTTACGAAAATGGTATGCTTGTAAGTAATGTTCAAAGCTTTAATATTGGAGCTTGGATGGAATTAGGAGCAGAGAATTGGATATATGAATCAGGAAAACTTGTGGAGTATATCAGACCTGAGTCGCAAAGGATCGTATACACGTATATAAATGATCGATTGTTCGAAACTTTTGAATATGACTGGAATGGTAAATGGGATTTATTAAGAGAAGAGGAATTCACATATGAAGATGGTCTTTTAAAAGAAAAGCTATTGTATGATAACCCACAGTCAAAAGCCATTTCAGGAAAAAAGACATATGAATATTCTGGTAATCATTTAATTTCTATCAATGAATATTCCTGGAATGATATTAGTTCTGATTTTGAAAAATATTCTAAAAATGAATTTGCATACGATGGTGACTGGAATGTGTTATCTGAGATAGAGTCTTTCTGGGATTTGATAGAAGAAGTTTATGTTTTTGATGGAAAAGTTGAATTTACTTACGAGAACGAGTCCGGGAATTATATAGATATTGATAAAGCTATGTCTCCGAACAAGTATTATACTGGGATGACTGATAGTGAGATGATCCACCTACCAATGCCTTCAAAAAATTATGGTAATGATAAGATAAAAAAGATTATGGAATTGTTAGAAAAGCGCAGATAGTTTTGTAATTTGATACTCTGAGGGGGACGATTTCTTATCGTCCTTTTATTCTTTAACCCCATAGGGGTGAATTATTAATAGCACGGGGTGTCAGCCCCGTGATCGTATAAATAAAACGATATTAAAGCACCGTAGGTGTGACTTAATTATAATCCACCCCGATGGGGCTTTTGGGTTTTTGATGGATGTCTTCACGGCACTAACGTACCGTGCTATTAATAAGTCATACCTACAGTATTATTTCAATAATTTAACTTCTAATTTATGGGCTCTAAATAGACATGGTATCCAGTAACGGTCATCGTTTTCATAAATATAAGTCATTTTATCCTCGTAGGAAAGTAAATCTTATAGTTTGAGTTTTACGCAGTTTTGCGATC
>JAQIDB010000097.1 GCA_027858225.1 Candidatus Delongbacteria bacterium | reverse complement strand
GATACATTTCGTTGTAATTTGCCATTTCATGGTACTCCTTGTTTTTGTTCATGTTTTGTTTCGCAACTGTAATATAAACAATTACAAAGTGGGTACCATGTTTCTTTAGCGGACAATTTGTCATATTTTACATATTGACATTGTGCCGTAAATTACATATATTTAGTGTTGGCGTTTTACATGCCAAAGCAAAATATAATAAACGAAGGTGTTACCATGAAAAAATATTTGATTGTTGCTGTAATAATTCTTAGCTTCAACTTGTTCTCCCAATTTGAAATCACAAAGCATAAGGGATATGCATCTGCAGGTTCTGGATTTATGATTAATGCAGAGAGAATGACAGGAAATTCTTTAACAAATATTGCTATTCCTTACGGATCATATAGATTTGAAGGAAAGACTAATGAAAAAGCTTTGTACTACGTGTATGCTGATGGTGGATTTAGAATGAATAAATTTAGTCCCGTCGATGATTCACATCCTGCAACGCCTTCTGGATCAACAGATGATTCTTTCGCATATGATATGAACTTACATGTAAATCCAATGGCCAAGTATTTTATGAAAGATAGTACTTTCGTTACAATAGGATTACCATTTTATTTTATCTCAAAGCAAATAGAGAGTGTAACAAGACCGGAAGATGATATGATGATAACTTCTGACATGCAACTTGATATCACTGCTACTTTTGGATACGACACAAGGGACATTGAATTTCATGTTTTATCACCATGGGATAATTTTGAAGAAGGTATTGCAGCATATGGATTCTTTTCAAAAGGTTTGTTGAAATCTTATACCGATTGGGATACTAGACCTGGATCTCCCCTAAATCAACCAGCGTTTATTTTTGGAGCTGAAGGTTGCTACTCTTATCTTTTAGAAGATTTCAAATTGCTAGTTAAACCTATTATAAGGTATGAGCAACAATTAAATGATGAAACTTACCAATATTGGTGGCTCTCAAGTAATGTTTTTGCAGCCTGGGATTATAGCAAAAAAATCAATGTAAATGGATCTGTTGGAATGAAATTTGGTGATACTGGTGAGACAGAGGAATATATTGATTATGATCCTATCAATAACTTAGCAGGCAACACAACTTGGTTCATGATTGAAGCAGAAGTAAATTATTATGTGAAACCCGAATTGAATGTATTCTTTGGCTTTGAAGGTGAAAGCTTATTATTTGCTAATCAAGAAATGGGTGATTGGCAGAGAAATGCTTCAGAGCTTAATATAAGACTTGGTGCAACATATCAATTAAATTTTGTAAATGAATATTAATTAAATCTTAAATAAAAAAAGGCGATCTTTTGATCGCCTTTTTTATTTACCTTAAATCTATGACTTTAAAAATTTCGAATTATAAACTATTACACCCTACCGATAAGAAAATTCTGATCGACAATTTTAGTCTAGTTGCTGACTACGGAGATATTATTGGTATTCTTGGGGCGAATGGTACCGGTAAAACTTTGTTTTTAGATTCAATTGCTACCTTAACTCCAAATTGGGAAGGTAGTATTACTATGGATGGAAAAAATCTTGATCTGGATTTTATATCGTACTTTGTTCAAGATATTCAAAATAGTTTTCTGACTGAAACTGTTGAAAATGAATTAAAGTATCATATCCAAAATATTGATACTAATATATCATTGAAAGAAATAATTTCTAATCTCTCATTTTTTGGAATTAATTACAATAGCATTAAAGAGCTTCCTGCAAGTGCTCTATCAAGCAATGGGAATAGGATACTAACTTTTATTCTATCGCTGCTTAAACCACATAAAATAAGACTTCTCGATGAATTGGACAGTGGAATGACTCTTGAAACAAAAAACATATTATCACAATTTTTAAATAATGGAAAAGATCATAAGATCACTATAATAGTTTCTCATGATAATTTGTTTTTAGAAAATTTATGTTCAAAAATAATTCGATTCTAATATTCTGTTATTTAAACGCTACAACATAATAGAATTTTTTACTATCGGTTATATTGGTAACTGTGTAATATTTACTGCTTGTCTCTGCTAAAAATACAAATCCAGAATACGGATTGTCTGACACAAAGATCCTATAACCAGTTGCTGTTGCAACCTGATCCCAAGAAATATCCAGATCATTTCCAGTTTGAGTAGTGACAATATTTTCAGGAACACCTAATATTATACTAAATAATCCCGAATTGAATTGATCACCTCTGTATTTATCGTAAGTATCCAGTCTTGTCGTTAGAGTAGGGTAATCATACACCAGCATAACTCCATTTGGAGCTCCAACAGCAAATTCAAGATCATTATCACCATCAAGATCCATAATTGGTAGAGCTGTCATTTCTATTCTTGTCAATCCTTCTACTTGTACCGGAAATCCTTCAAGCAACGCTCCGGTTGATCCTGAATAACACCATACTCTGTAATTTGCATCCATAAATAAAATATCAAGTATTGTATCTCCATCAAAATCACCAAACGATGGTGCCGATGAGTTATTTATAGTTATTCTAGAGTCGAGATCTATCGGAAAATTAGGTCTTTGATTGAACTGGCTATCATATATATATATCTTTGAAGATGTAAGCGCAATCATATCTACTGTTGAATCATCATCGAGATCACTAAAAGCAACTGGAGGTGTTAGATCATAAAATCCCGAAGCTTTCATATCCAGTGAAATTCCACCCGTAATTGTTGGAATTTCTACAAGTGTAGAACCATCAAAATTATAGCCATATAATTTTCCGATCTTACCATTACTTTCAGTTATCGCAAATACTTCAATTTTACCATCTTTATCAATGTCACAATATGACAAAGATGTCTGAATTCCGGTTGGTAATCCGAATGATACAATACTTGATAATGTTGATGAATTATATATCTCGATTTTATTATAACAGTCTACTATTATTTCATCAATTCCATTATTATCTAAATCTAATAAAGAAGGAGAATGGATGTAATATGATCCGGATGGTGATATCAAAGGGAATCCAGGGAGTAAATTTAAGTGCCCTGCTTCATAATCTAACACATATATGTAACCTCCCTTAGGGAAGCCATCAATATTGCCATTAAGTGCTGATACCATGATCTCCATTTCTGGGTCTTCATCAAATTGTACAAGAACTGGTGCTGTTTCCATGAAATACCCATATACTTTTTTTGATGCGATCTTATTACCATTTGTAAGATCTACAAC
>JAQIDB010000077.1 GCA_027858225.1 Candidatus Delongbacteria bacterium | reverse complement strand
TCTGGAAACTATCTGCCTTTAGGAAAAACTGTTTCTTCAGCTTTAGATAATAACGAATTCAACATTCCTCCTGAGGATCATGCAAAATATTTAGCATCACTTTTCATAGATGATATATTCACTTTTTACAATGAGCTTTCATCTGGTTATGAGCTTTCAAAGTATCAGGAGAAACTTGGAATAAATGCTTCCACTTTTAATAAGATATACAATTTTGTCATTGGTCCTGAAGATGTAGTTACAGAGACTATGTACTCAGTCTTAGATGAAATGGAATTAAATGATTATCAATTAGTTGGAATAAGCATTCCATTCCCGGGAAATCTTGCAGCAGGATTAAAAACTGCAAAATACATTAAATCTAAATTCCCTCAGATAAAAATCGCCTTAGGTGGTGGATATGTAAATACTGAACTCAGAAAAATATCTGAGACTAGGATATTTGAATTCGTTGATTTTATTTCTCTCGATGATGGGGAAAAACCTTTACTTTCGATAATTGATCTAATTGAAAATAAGATCACTGAAAACGAATTATGCAGAACATTCATATTACGGAACGGTAAAGTAACTTTTATCGACAACTATGAAAATTCAACTATCTCCCCACTGGAGCTTGGCATTCCAAGTTATGAAGGCTTACCTTTGGATAAATATTTTTCCCTTTCAGAATCATTAAATCCAATGTACAAGCTCTGGTCAGTGAGAAATATGAATAAGCTTCGACTTGCTTACGGATGTTATTGGCATAAATGTAAATTCTGCGACACTTCACTTCCTTATATAAATAAGTTTAAAATGATGCCTGTTGACATTCTTATTAAACAAATAAAAAAAATGATCGAAGAGACAAATGTAAATTCATTTCACTTTGTAGATGAGGCTATTCCTCCTTCTCTTGCAGTAGAACTTGCTATTAGGCTTATTCAGGAAAACATAAACATCGAATGGTGGGGAAATATTCGTCTGGAAAAAGAATTCACAGAGGATGTATGTAAACTATTGAGTCACTCAGGATGTATCGCTATGGTTGCCGGTCTTGAATCAGGCAGTGATGTCACCTTGAAAGCAATGAATAAAGGTATTAATCTTGAGCAGGCGGTTGAAGTCTGCTATAATTTCTCTAGTAATAATGTACTTGTACATACGTATTTGATCTATGGTTTTCCGGGAGAATCTGAGCAAGATCTTATAAATTCAGCAGAAGCTTCTAGACAGATGTTCAAAGCAGGAATTGTTGACTCTGCATACTGGCATAGATTTTCACTGACCTGTCATAGTGATGTTTACAGAAATAAAGAAAAATATAGAATTAAAATTTTCAATGATAAAGTCAACCCTTTTGCAAATAATGATGTTAAGTATATTGATCTGGATAATAAAAATATTGATAATTATTCTTCCGGCTTGAAAAAGCTAGTTTATAATTTAATGCTTGGCTCCTGCTTAGATAACGACATTCAATCCTGGTTTGAATTCAAAGTACCTAAACCGTCACAAAAGAAGAATATTGTGGAACATATTTTGGATAATCTTAGTATCTTAGTCAGCATGAAAAAAAGATTACTCTGGTTAGGTGGAAATATAAACTTTGAAAACGATATATTAAGTGCTGAAGGAATTGAAGAACTCGTCGAATTTGAACTACCGGACAGCTTGGGTAAATGGCTTAAAATTATCATAGGTAAAGCTGCTGTTGGAAATGATCTTTTTACTCTAGCTGATGCAGAAAAATTATTTCCAGATGATATGGAATTTTCTTTCGAAGATATTTTAAATAACGAATTATGGGAAGATCTTAATAATGCAGGATTGATACTGATATGACATTAATAGCAGGTATTATATTAGCAATTTGTGTTATCTCACTTGACATCATATTCATTTCTCTTGGTTTAAAGAATATTGATCCTTTGCAAGACCCAAAATTCATACTCAAAATAGCTTTACCAGCAATGGTTCTTGAAATTGCATTTATTATCTGGGTATCATTTAATTTACCTACTGGTGTGTTACTTGCGATATTGATTCTATCAGTCTCTGGTATGATACTTAAAGGCTTTAAAGTGGAAGGTTATAAATTTTATTTATATGTGCTTATCCCTTTTTCAGAGATAATCATAATCAGTGTTAGCATGGGGAAATATTTAATAAATACCTGATTAATAAAAAGAAGGCTCAATATTTTCATACTAAGCCTTTTTTTGTGTTGAGGAGTAATTCTATTTAATTATCACTGTTTTGATCTGACTTTATTATAATCACTTTAGAAGCATTAGAAACTCTTTTAATCTCCGATTTAGCAGCTTTTATTTCAGCTTTGAAATTATACTTTTCTGATTTCAATTCTTTAATTGCTTCTTTAACTTCAGCTTTTGCTTCAGCCTTTTCTTTATCTGTAATTTCTTTTTTATCAATCTCTTCTAAGGCCTCCTCTAAAGATTCTGCTATTTCATCGAAATCTATAT
>JAQIDB010000074.1 GCA_027858225.1 Candidatus Delongbacteria bacterium | reverse complement strand
TCTGGAAACTATCTGCCTTTAGGAAAAACTGTTTCTTCAGCTTTAGATAATAACGAATTCAACATTCCTCCTGAGGATCATGCAAAATATTTAGCATCACTTTTCATAGATGATATATTTCTTTACTATAAGGAACTTTCACCCGGATATGAACTTTCAAAGTATCAGGAAAAACTTGGAATAAATGCCAGTACTTTTAATAAAATATATGATTTCGTAAATAATTCTGAAGATATTATTACTGAAACAATGTATTCTATCTTAGATGAGATAACTTTGAACGATTATCAATTGGTTGGAATAAGCATTCCTTTCCCTGGGAATCTTGTTGCAGGCTTAAAAACTGCCAAATATATAAAATCTAAATTTCCGGATATTAAGATAGTTCTTGGTGGTGGATATGTAAATACCGAGCTTAGAGAGCTTTCTGAACCAAGAATTTTTGAATTTGCTGACTTTATAACACTGGATGACGGTGAGCAACCTCTATTATCAATTTTAGATTATTTAGAAAACAAGATCCCTGAAACTGAGCTTTGCAGAACATTTGTTTTAGAGAACGGTAAAGTAGTTTATATTAATAATGCTGAAACATCTACAATATCTGGAAAAGAAATCGGAATCCCAAGCTATGACGGAATCCCGTTAGATAAATACTTTTCTATTATTGAATCTATCAACCCTATGTACAAACTCTGGTCAGTAAGGAATATGAACAAACTCCGCCTTGCACAGGGATGTTATTGGCATAAATGTAAATTCTGCGATACTTCTCTTCCCTATATAAAAAAATTCAAGATGATGCCTGTTGATATTCTCATAGAACAGATAAAAGAAATGATCCAGCAGACTAACGTTCGTTCATTTCACTTTGTTGATGAGGCTATACCACCTTCACTGGCAATTGAACTGGCTCTAAGGTTACTTCAAGAGCAAATAGAAATTGAATGGTGGGGAAACATTCGATTAGAGAAGGAATTCACAGAAGACGTGTGTAAGCTCTTATCACTATCTGGATGTATAGCTGTCGTGGCAGGATTAGAATCAGGCAGTGATGTTACTTTGAATGCAATGAACAAGGGACTTGATCTTGAACAGGCAGTTGAGGTTTGTTATAATTTCTCATGCAACGATATACTTGTACATACTTATCTGATATATGGTTTTCCGGGAGAATCAGAGCAGGAACTTATTAATTCCGTAGAAGCTTCCAGGCAGATGTTCGAGGCTGAGATAGTTGACTCTGCATACTGGCACAGATTTTCACTGACTTGCCATAGCGATGTCTATAGAAATAAAGAGAATTATAAAATCAGCATACCAAATGATAAAATTAATCCATTTGCTAATAATGATGTAAGATATATTGATCTGGAAAATAAGAGCATCGACAATTATTCTTCGGGTTTAAAGAAAGCTACATATAATTTCATGCTTTCTTCATGCTTAGATTACGACATTCGATCCTGGTTTGAATTCAAAACTCCTAATCCTACTTTAAAGAAAAATACTGTTAAAAATATATTGAGCAACTATGGTATTGAAGTTTCTATGAAGAAAAGATTACTATGGCTTGGTGGAAAAGTGATCTTTAAGGATAGTATTCTTAGCGCTGAGGGTATTGAAGAACTTGTTGAATTTGAACTTCCGGGACCTTTAGGACATTGGTTAGAGACAATTATAAATAATTCGTCATTGGATAAGAGGAAGTTCACTCTCTCTGATGCAGAAAGAATATATCCAAAAACCATGGAAATTTCATTCATTGATATCTTGAATAATGAACTGTGGGAAGATCTTAACAATGCGGGGTTAATACTTATATGACACTTATAGTAGGTTTAATATTAGCTTCTTGTGTTATCTTACTCGATCTTAAGTTTGTATCTCTGGGACTAAAGAATATTGATCCCATAAGAGATCCAAGATTTATTTTTAAATATGCAATCCCATCCTTATTCTTAGAAATCGCATTTATTATCTGGGTTTATATAAATCTTCCTTCAGGGGTGCTATTTGCAATTCTTGTTTTATCCGTATCAGGATTGGTTTTACAGGGAATTAAGCTTGAAGGTCATAAATTTTATATCTATGTTTTAATCCCAATATCTGAGATAATTATAATCGTCTTCGGGATGGTTAAATATATTTTGGACATATAAAAAAAGGCTAAAATATTTCTACTTTAGCCTTCTGTGTGTTGAGGAGTAATCTCTAAAAACCAGCTAACATCTTTTTATACTTTTCTTTGTGCTCAGCCGGAATTTCTTTGTCGTTTATCTTAATAATATCATCATCAATGAAAATCTTAAGATCTTCAGATTTTTCTTTAATAATACCATCTTTGATCAATTCATCCTGGATCTTACTGATCTCTATATTTCCGATCATTGTTATTTCACTATGATCATTATCTTTATCTGTTTTAATAATGATTTTCTCAAACTTATGAGCTTTAGCTTCTGCTTTAGCAGCTTTTACTTCAGCCTTGGCAGCCTTTATTTCAGCTTTGAAATTATACTTTTCTGATTTCAATTATTTAATTGCTTCTTTAACTTCAGCTTTTGCTTCAGCCTTTTCTTTATCTGTAATTTCTTTTTTATCAATCTCTTCTAAGGCCTCCTCTAAAGATTCTGCTATTTCATCGAAATCTATAT
>JAQIDB010000004.1 GCA_027858225.1 Candidatus Delongbacteria bacterium | reverse complement strand
TGCACCCGCACCCGCAATCTCTAATTTCTTTATGCTTTCTACAGAATTTGTTAAACTGCAAGATCCAACAATAATAGGATTTTTAAGTTTTAAACCCATTACATTTAATGATAGATCTACCATAGTCCACCTCTTTTTCAAATTAGAAGTTAGAAGTTAGAAATTCAATATTCCTTTCTTCCTGTAAAAATTGTTTATGTTTGATTCGTTTCAGGTCGGAGGTAAACCCCGACCCTACGGCTTTAATTATCAATTGTAAATTGTCAATTGTTAATTATCTCTTAAAACCTTGTCATCGTAGATCTTTTCAAATTTAAGTTTATGTTCTGATTCATCAGCGGCTAGTCTAAGAAGAAGTTTTTCAACTTCAGTTCCTTCCATTTTCGCAGCGAATGTCTGATATAGATTTTTAGCAGCTTCTTCTCTTTTCATTGCAATAAGAATGATATCTTCAAAGTCCATATCGTCAGACGGTTCACCTTCAACTAAATAATCACTTAAATTAAGATCATGTATTTCTTTCTCAACAAGATTTTCAATACCTTCATTTCTGATCTTCTCAAGCTGCACAATATGACCTCTTTCAAAGTTCTCAAATTCTTTAAGCATATCTTTTATTGCAGAAAATTTTGTTTTAGTTTGAAGATCACCGTAAAATGCGACAGCTTCCTTCTCTGCCTCAACAGCAAAATCAATTATTTCGTTAAATTTTTCTTTTTTCATTTTTCCCTCTCAAAAAAAATATTGTTAGTAATTATACTCCTTAAGTTCAAAATAAGCTTGAGGATGTAGACATGCAGGACATAATTCGGGAGCTTTATTACCTTGGTGAAGATAACCACAATTTAAGCATTTCCAAGTACATGTTCCATCTTTTTCGAACACTTTTCCATCTTCAATATTCTTATGAAGTTTTCTGTATCTCTCTTCATGTGCTTTCTCAACTTCTGCAATCTTGCTAAAACAAACTGCTACATCTTGGAAACCTTCTTCTTCAGCGATCTTAGCAAATTTAGGATATAATTCAGTCCATTCTTCATTTTCACCATCAGCAGAAGCTTTAAGATTTTCTAATGTAGTACCAATCTTACCTGCAGGATACATTGCTGTAATTTCGACTCCTCCACCTTCTAAAAATTTAAAGAATCGTTTAGCGTGTTCTTTTTCATTTAATGCTGTTTCGGTAAAAATCGCTGATATTTGAACAAGTCCTTCTTTTTTTGCTTGTGATGCAAAATAATCATATCTCATTCTGGCTTGGGACTCACCTGCGAAAGCTTTTAGTAAATTTTTTTCTGTTTTTGTTCCTTTTATACTCATTTTATACTCCTATTATTTACTTTTCCACAGTCCATGAAGATTGCAGTATGATCTTGCAACTAAATTTTCATTGAAAGGTACGAAAAATTCAGCTTGAGGTTTTTCACCTGGTTTTAGATATTTCTTCTGAGAATATGCACCGTTAGTAACCTCGATCCATTCAATGTAATGTTCATCTGCCATTGGGTGGTCTACTTCACCAACTTTTACAATGATACCCTTCTCTGTTTTTTCAATAATAGGAACATGTTTTTCATTTGCAGCATCAACTGAATTTGCTTCGATTAATGACATTGATTGACCACAACACACAAGTTCTCCGGGTCCTTCATGTAGAACATCAACTATATTGCCGCACATTGCACATTTGTAAATCTGTTGAAATTTAGCCATGATACACTCCTTTAATTTTTTAACTCAATAAATTTTTCGAATACTTTTTTTACATGATCCTTAACTTTAACATTTTTCCACTGATAAACCAAATTTCCATCAGGATCTATTAAAAATGTTGAACGGATCGTTCCTATTCTGGTAATACCAAATATTTTCTTCTCACCCCAAGCTCCATAAAGCTCATGAACAGTTTTCTCTGTGTCACTTAGCAAAGTTATAGTAAGTTCATGCTTTTTATGGAAACTTATGTGACTTTTTTGAGAATCTTTACTTACACCGATTATAACTGCATTTTCTTTACTGAATTCTTCTAGCTTTGTTGAAAACTCAACAGCTTCAGTAGTTCAACCGGGTGTATTATCTTTAGGGTAAAAATATAATACAGTCCATTTCCCATTCAAATTACTTAATGAAAATTCACTTCCATCTTTATCTGGAAGTGAAAATTCGGGAACTTTTTCTCCAATTACCAATTCACTCATTCTATGCACCCACTGGAGGGACAAAAGTTCTTGCGGCAAGTTCTTTATCGAACATGAAAAGTCCATGACCTGAATCTTTAACCATCTTAAGCCTTTTAATTATGCCGTCAACATTCGCTTCTTCTTCAACTTGCTCATCAACGAACCAGTTTAAGAAAGAGCGTGTTGCATGATCATCTTCTTTGATTGCTGTCGTCATCATTTTATTAATTCTGCCTGTAACAATTTGTTCATGCTCAAGAGCATGCTCAAATACTGCTACTAACGATTTCCAAGTTTTAGGAGGAGCAGCGATTGGATTTAGAACTATTGCTCCACCTCTTTCAATAATGTAGTTATACATTTTCATTGCATGAAAGATCTCTTCTTCCCATTGGATTTTTAGCCAGTTTGCAAATCCAGGATAATCCTTATCATCGCAATATGCAGCCATACCCAAATATATGTATGCTGAATAGATCTCGAAATTCACTTGATCGACCAGCATTTTTTCAATTTTCTTTTTTAACATTACTTAATTCCTTAATTTAGATCTTTATGATTTTCTACTATTTTTTCTACTAATTTATCTAGTGCATCAAAATCATCCTCATTAGGTCTTCCTTTAACCAGTACGGGATCTATTATTTCAACTTTTAAGTTTCCTAAAAGTCCACTTAGCTGATCGACCATTTTTCCACCCCATCCATATGATCCAATTATTCCTACAAATTTTGTTTTTGGTCTTAATGCATTCATAAGAAAAGTAGCATAAACAGCGGCAGGATGGGCACCTGCAAGCACAGTTGGAGATGCAACTATTACCGTTGCGGCATCAACCAATGACATAGCTAATTCTCCTGTGTCTGTCTCAGGTAAATTGAATGGCTTTACATTGATACTTTTTTTCATCAATTCATTTACTAAATATTCAACCATGATCAATGTACTTTCATGCATAGATACATAAGGAATTACAACTTCATTTTTAACTTCTTCAGAGATCCACTCTTTATAAGCATTTATGATAGTTGATGGAGATTTCCATATTGGCCCATGACTAGGTGCTATCATTTTTATTTTAAGATCTGATAACTTTTCAATATTTTTTCTGATTATTGATCTAAAAGGCATCATAATTTCAGCATAATATCTTTTTGCTCCTTCAACTACCTTTGGGCTCTCTTCTGCAAATAACTTAGATGACGCAAAATGTGATCCGAAAAAGTCACAGCTGAACAATATATTATCTTCTTCTAGATAAGTTACCATTGTTTCCGGCCAATGTACCCATGGTGTCATGATGAATTTTAAAGTTTTATCACCTAAAGATAAAGTATCACCATCATGAATAACTTTGAAATTAGAATCATGAATATAAAGGTGATCGATCTCAAAGCTCTTACATTTCTGATTTGTTACTACAACTGCTTCAGGGAAATGCTCAAGTATTAATGGAATAGCACCTGAGTGATCCTGTTCTGCATGGTTGGTAATGATGTAATCAATCTTCTCGATACCAAGTTCATGAAGATTAACCAGAAGCTCCATCTCTTTCTCAGGATCTACTGTATCGATCAAGGCTGTTTTTTCACTACCCTTTACAATGTAAGCATTATAGCTTGTGCCATCGGGAAGAGGAATAAGTTCATCGAAGATCTTTCTACCCCAATCAATTGCACCCACTGAATGTACATTAGGTACTAATTTTCTAACAGCCATTAATTATGCCTCCTCAAAGTCATCTTTACCAACTCCGCAAAGTGGGCAAACCCAATCAGCTGGAATATCTTCAAAAGCTGTTCCAGGTGCGATTCCACTATCAGGATCTCCTGCTGCAGGGTCATAAACATATCCACATACTACACATACATACTTTTTCATTTTGTTCTCCTTTTTCTATTTTTGATATTTTTTGTTTGTTATAGCTTTGTACTAATAAATATATTCTAAAAAGACGTCAGTTCAAAATTAATAATTATTTGTTTTTCAATTTCTTTTTATTTAAACAATTTTCACAAACCCCTTTATAATCACCGTAAAATTCTTCAACTTTGTGCATGTAGTGTTCAAATTTTTCTAAATAGGGTAGAGAAATATCCACATCGTAGATGCTTTTACATTTTCTACAGATAAAATGGTAATGTTCAGTTGTCTTATAATCAAATCTGAGCTCGTTTGAATCCATAAATCTGAATGATTTAATAATATTGTTTTTTACCATTACATCAATGTTGTTATAAATTGTTGTCTTAGATAAAGCAGGAGAGTTAATCTTGATTGCTTTATATATCTCATCTGCGCTTGGATGAATTCTATTTTTATCTAAGAAACTTAAAATGTCTAATCTTTGTGGTGTGATCTTAAGCTTATGAGCTTTAAGTTCTTTTATATATTTTTCCATGCAAACACCTCGTATCTATTTTGTAATAGTTACAATTTACGAACTGTGTCAATGTTGTAATATGATTTAGGTCAGGATAGAAAAGTATTTTTTACTTAAATATTTCTCCGGCTTCTTTGTGCCAGAAAAGTAGGTCAAGATGATCCATAGGGATTTTTATTTTCTTTGATAAGATTTTCATTTTATTTTCAATGTCATAATAAACTTTTTTATTCAGAGTTTTAGGTAATTTTTCTATCACTTCGAAGATAACCAGATTTTTTAAAATATGCCTATCTAGGAT
>JAQIDB010000129.1 GCA_027858225.1 Candidatus Delongbacteria bacterium | reverse complement strand
CTACCTGTAGAACTTTCATCAACGACAATACCGTTTACTTTATTCCTTTTCTCTGCTTTAACAGGTATAACATATCTTCCATTTCTGTAAGTTATTTCACCTTCTCTTGCAAAACCGTCTTTAGAATATTTATCAAATACCTGAGCAGTCTTTTTTCTAAGTTTATTCTCAGCTGAGATTATTTTTCCTCTGATAGATTTTAACTCTCTTGATGCACTGTCTAAGACTGCACCATCAGTATCAATTGACTTCAATATTCTTTCTTCAACATCTTCGAAAACTTCAAGCTCATCACAGATCTCGAAAATACTCGGATATTTATCTATCTTAGAATAAATAAATGTATAAATCTTCCTTGCTACTGCTAATGTTGATGCAATGTTATATAGATTGATCGGTTCAGTCAGCTGATCTGGTGATTTTAACTGAGCCACTGCTTCATCAATATCCTTTACACCGTGTATGGGAAAACTTGACTCAGAGTTACATCTTTTCATCTCTGTAACGAAATCCATATCAGACAATATTATTCTAATATCTTCCGACAATTCTAATTCTGCAGCTTCCTTCTTCCCTCTCACAGAAGTTGCAAATGAACCAAGCTTCTCTCGTATCTGATCAAAGCCCAGAACTCTTTCACTGTTTCTATCTTTCATTATGTTATGTTTCCTTGTTGTTTTATTTCAGTTGCACCTGCTCTGCAGGACAAGGGGATCAGATCCCCTTGTTGCAACTTTATTGTCATCCTGAACTTGATTCAGGATCTTTCTTTTTGTTTTCGGATATCCGCGTCATATTACGGAAAACGCTTACAAATCTATTTGAGATTTAAAAGAATTCCATATGTCAGGCATGAAGTCTATAAGAGATTTCAACTCTTTGTAATCAAGAATAAAACTGTAAGAGTGAACAAAAAAATGTCGAAAAGATAAAAACTTTAGAAGGACTTCATAAAATTCTTCACTGATAATATTATTTTCTGAAGCAGATAATAACAAATCCCTATGCCATGAAGGACTATCTTTAAAAGTCACACTTTTACTCTTAAGAATTTGCTTTATTATATTCTCAACACCGTTGTAAAAATTATGTATATATGTAGCTAATCCTGCAAGCTCTAATTCGGATAAATCTTCACGATTCGAATATTTTTCAATAACACTAATAACCTTCTCAACATTTTCAATTTCTGCATTTATTCTGTCGATATCCAGTTTATTCATAAATCACCTTACCATTTGCTATTACTAGTCTATTAAAAGCATTTATATATTTTAAATCTACTAGATCAACTGGTTTTGAAAGATATTTAAATAGCTCTCCGTAAAACGAGAAAAACATACCGCTTTCTAAGCCTTCAATACCAAGATCAATATCCTTATAATTGTCGCTCTCAACAGAAGAACCAAAAAGAAAAACTCTTTTTAGTTTATACTTCTTTGCAAGTTTTTTAATAGTTTCCATTTCAGATTTTGATAGCATATATTAATCCTTTTTTATTAAATTATTACAGACCGCCAAGTATATAATCGACATCTTTCTCACTTACATATGACTTTTTTCTACCTTCCTCAATTGCTTTAAACATACCTGCATCTTCAAATGCTGAAACTAACAATTCATAAAAATCTTCATTCTTCTCATGTATAAAATCAATTATGATCTCTTTCAGCATTAATTTCATCTTTTTATCTGATATAACTTTATTCATAATTCCCTCTCTTACTTTGGATTTCAATATACAAAATTTTACCTTTTGAAACAAATAATTAAAATCATCTAGTCTTTACTTTTGGAGTGCATTCCAACTATTTCGCTATATTGTTGGAGTGTATTCCAATTTATCCATGCAATTTTACAACTGATGTTTCAAATTTACATGGTTAATACTTTACTCCTAAATATCATATTCAATTACTGAATTTTCAAATTGAGATAAGTTAAAATCAATATTTTTAGTTAAAACACACGATTTATCATGTTTAGAGTAAATTAAATATTATTTTTCTAAGGCATCTGATAGGACAGTATATACAATTTTTTCGTTTGTGGCTTCATGAATTTGAAGCACTGTATCTTTAAATCTAATTTTTTCCTTTCCTACCTCATATATGATGTTTTGATAAAAGGCTGG
Source organism: Candidatus Delongbacteria bacterium (assembly GCA_027858225.1). GTDB lineage: Bacteria > UBA4055 > UBA4055 > UBA4055 > UBA4055 > WTAK01. The sequence continues at coordinate 2,502 of JAQIDB010000129.1, read as the reverse complement.
TTTAGCTAAATCTTTGCTAGTATATTCTCTATAAGTAATAGTAATTGATTCACCATCTGTACCACCATATACCAATTCGTAATTCATATAGCCTGCTTCAACATCTACTTCTTCTTCTTTTGATGAAACAAACATTAAATCTGGTGGTGAAATATTAAATGTGTAAAACATTACAATATTATCATTAAGCATCTTTGTATGTGGTCTTCCATCTTCTTGTATAAGTATACCTGCTTTATTACTAGGCATTTTAAGGACTGAATATGTATTCCCATTTATAGTTGTTTCACCTCGAACAACATAATCTGTATTCTTATCACCTTCGATAACTACGATACCTCCTGTCATCACAAAGTCATCAGAAGCTCTCATGTGCTTTGCTTTAAAACGATTCACTTTATAGTCTTTAACTTTAACAATTGGTTGACCAACATAAGCAGCAAGTTTTTGATTGATTTCGTAGTTTTTATCAAAAATTCTTTCAGTTCCTATGTGCGACCGTAAAAACGGACGTATATGCTGAGTACAACTACTTACAAGCAGTGCTACAAAAATAAGTATTCCTGTAGTCCGTATTTTATATCCCATTCTTTCTCCTACTTTTGCTTTATATTTTAATCAATTATTTTATCACAAAATTATATTAGTTAGTTAATTTTTTTTTTGATAAATTGTTTATAATTACAGGAACATTTCTAATAAAACGATTAAATTCAACTTTGTTTTTGAAAGTCTTAATATAAGTAAATGTATTATCAGCATAAAGTATTTCATACTTATCCATTGACAATTTTTTTGCTAAGTCATCTAATTTTTGGTACGGTGACACAACATAAACATATCCTTCAAAACTTTTATATAACTCACAATGATCAAATAAAACAATTGGATATTTTGGACTTTCATTGCTTACAAAGTTCGTTATTTTATGAAAATTCGCAAAATCATTCCTATTTTCAACTAATTCTTCAACATTTTCAAAATTATCGATCGTGAATTTACCCCAGTATGTTTTTTTGTAAATTCTTTCGTACATAGTTAAGGATGCGATTTTTTTCATACTATTTACTCCATCTATACAATTAATCAGCTTATACATTTGAATACTTTACAATATACTTAACACTGCATAGTAAAACAATATAAATTGCTATACAATTTGTTCAATCTTAATTATATTTAATTACAAATCAAATTAACTTTGTTGTTTTATCTTTTCTATCAAATCTTCGATACTTTCAGATTTACGAGCAGTTACGATCGCTTTTACCAACCATAGAAATGTCAGACCAGCACTTATTATAAATATTGCACTCCATGTTTCAGCTGAACACAAAAATTCTTTAAAAGTAGAGGTAAGAAGAACTATTAAAATAGTGACAAATATTCCTAAAGGTGTAATCCATGCTTTTCTCTTCTCAAAAGTAACAGCATGTTTGAGTAAAATTAAACTTAATTTATCAACAGTAATTTGTATGATTTGTTGGGATAAGTCACCATGTACTTTTGTTACTTCAATTTCTTTTAATTCTGAAAATTGTCCATTATTCGTTGATGCCATTTTCACCTCCTAACAAAAATTGAATATCAATTTTGTTAACACCACCTATATACCATTGACTAATCATTGTATATAGTTTATTACCAGAATCAGTTGTTCCGAATTCTACTGGTTCTATTGTCGCCATCCCTAATGAATTTAACCAATTTGTTAAAATCATATTTGGGATACCATCAATAATTTCTACTGCTAATATACCTTGCTTCGCTTCATCTTTATCAATTTTACAAAAAACCTGCAGATTGATTTCCCAATTTCCTACACTAAAATCAAATGAAGCTTTTTCATTTTCAGGTATTATTAGAGAAGCAGTATGCACTACCTTTTTATCACCTATCATCATAATTTATGTTTCCTATTTTTCTTTACCTATTCTTATAAATCCTCGGTACCCTACTTGATATCATCGTCAATACTTCATACGTTATAGTGCCTATCTTATCACACAGCTCTTCCAGTCTCAACTCATCTTTCTCTTCCTTACCGAAAAGAAGCACATCATCCCCGTTAAAAGCTTCACCGTCAGGTCCAAGGTCGACCATCATCTGATCCATACAGACATTCCCAACGACAGGATACCTCTCTCCTCTGATAATAACTTCACCTTTGTTCGAAAGAAGCCTGTTGTAACCATCTCCGTAACCGATAGGGAGTGTTATTATCCTTGTCTGTTTATCACTGGTAAAAGTATGATTATAACTTACACCTACGCTCTTTGCTATAACCTTGAAGTATGAAACCTTAGTCAGAAGTGTCATGACCGGTTTAAGTTCTTCTTTGAAATCTTGTGGCAGGTCACTATAGCCGTAAAGCATCAGACCCGGTCTTACCATATTATAATGTGAATCTTTGAAATTTATTATCCCCGCTGAATTAGCACTATGAATATACTTTATCGGCAGAAAGTTCCTTTCCATCAAGTTAAGTATCTTATCAAATCT
>JAQIDB010000098.1 GCA_027858225.1 Candidatus Delongbacteria bacterium | reverse complement strand
TTAAGGTATAATTTATTACCGCAAAGCAATTTTGATACAACGGTCCATTGAATATCATTTTTTGCAAATAGGTTATTTAGAAAATCAAAATTCTTCTTTAATTTTACCGGATCTAGTGTAATAAATGCCATGATTTACCTCTTGTTTTATTTTATAATCTTTCTTGGAATATTTAATGGTAATCTTGATAATATCTCATAGTTTATCTGTTGACTTATCTCACTGAATGAATCTACAGATATTTTAAGATCATTCTGTTCCCCGATCAAAACTACTTCATCTCTAATTTTAACATTTTCTAAGCTGGTAACATCTACAATGATCATATTCATATTTACATTTCCAATAACTGAACAACGAATTCCATTTATTAATACCCTACCTCTATTGGAAAAAGATCTACTATATCCGTTTGAGTAACCAATGGGTATTATAGCAATGTAAATATCATGTTGGGCCAGATATGTTGTTCCGTAACTTACAAATTCCCCGGTCTTAACAAATTTCAAGCTCATTACTTCGCTTTTCCATGTAATTACTCGTTTTAAAGGATTTACGAAGCCCTTTTTCTTAGCAGAGTATCTTAGAAATACTTCCTTGCTTGACCAAAAACCATATTGCATTATTCCTATTCGTACCATATTGAACCTTGACTTAGGATAACCTATAGTTGCTGCAGAACAAGCTAAATGTTTAAATTCGGGATTTATATTATTTTGCTGTAATGTCTTTAAGTAATTTTCAAATAATCTTATTTGTTTTTTTACGCGAACATGATTGGCGATACTTTCAGATCCTGCAAGATGAGAGCATAATCCTTTTACAATAAAATTTTTCTGATTCTTATTTATAATCTTTATTGATTGAATAAATTCTTTTTTACTAAGTCCATTTCTATTCATTCCAGTTTCAATTTCTAAATGTATTCTTGCAGGTTTATTTATTTTATTAGATACTTCTAATGCAATTTCTAAACGCTCTAAATTAAAAACAAAAAATTCAATTTCTTTACTTATAATATCTTCAAAATGTAGATTATCTATCCAACCCATTATCATAATATCGGTTTTTTTCTTTACTACATCATAAACCTGTATCGCTTCATTATAACAAAAAACCGAAAAGTGATCAATACCATACTCTTCAGCTATAGAAACAAATTCTTTAATTCCATGACCGTAGGCATTAGCTTTAACAACTGATGACATTCTAATATTTTCACCAATGTAATCCTTAATAAACTCTATATTATTTTTCACAGCTTGTTTACTGATGGTTATTTCTGTTGGAAATTCCATTTTTTTTTATTTCCTTTCACTTAACTTTGTATATGTTTTTATAGATTTGAAAATACATTTTTACTCCAATTTCAATTATATCATCAGGGAAATCATAGTCAGAATTATGTAAATCTGAATGATCTTCTCCTGCACCTATACCAAAAAAAGCTCCCTTATAATTTTCTGTGTAATACGAAAAGTCTTCTGACCATTTAAAAGGTTGTTGTAATTCGAAAGTTTCTAAATTGCTTTGTACAGCTGATCTTTGTATTATATCAACACATTCATCGTCATTAATTACTGCTGGGAAAATTTCCTTATAAGATATTTCTGATTTTAGATTTTCCTCATCGGATGTTTTTTTAACAATATCTTCAGATTTTTGAATCAGCAATTTCATATCTACATTTGATAAAGATCTCAAAGTTAGCATTACTTCTGCGTATCCTGGAGATGTCCCGAATGCAATTTCTCCAAGTTTGATGTATATAATTGTTAACGAAACAAATTCGATAAAATCACTTTTACATTCCAGAATATCGTATAATCTTTTAATCATTTTTTCGATAGCAAAAACGGGATTAATACCATTTTCAGGTTCAGCTGCATGAGAAGTCTTACCTGTGAGTTTTATTATCATTCCTCTAGAAGCTGAAGCAAAATTATTTCTTTTAAATAAAATATTACCTTTGTTGTATCCCGGAATATTATGTAATCCAAATATATAATCTGGATTAAGTTCTTTAAATTTCTGATTGTTTACAATTAATTCAGCACCCTCTCCCGTTTCTTCCGCAGGTTGAAATAGTAATATTACTTTGCCCTTTTGTGGTTTGTTTTGTGAAATTTGGTCTGCCAAACCACATAATATTGCCATATGCCCGTCATGACCACACATATGTGATGTGTTTTTAGTGTTTGACGAATATTTACATCCTGTTTTTTCTTGAATAGGCAAAGCATCCATATCCGCTCTAAATAATGTTGTCAATCCGGGGTGCCCACTATCAAAAACAAATGCATAACCCTTATCAAAAGATATTATCTTATCTGGCTTATTTAGATTCATGTAATCAAATATTATTTTAGAAGTCACTATTTCTCGGTGAGACAGCTCTGCATTTTGATGAAGTAACTTCCTGAGTTCGATTAAATTATATCTTTGTTTCTTATTTTCCATACCTAAACCATGCAACTTTCTTTTATTACTAATTTACCATTTAAAAAAAGATATTCAATCCCTTGAGAATATTGATGTGGTAGCAAATATGTAGATTTGTCTTCTAACTTTTTCAAATCAATGATCGCTAAATCTGCATAATAACCTTTCTTGATTATTCCACGATTTTTTATGTTGAATTTTTCTGCAGGCAAGGATGTCATTGACCTTATAGAAGTTGTTAAATCAATTATTTTTTCGTCAATAGAATATTTTTTTATCTTTCTGGGAAATGAACCGTACAAACGCGGGTGAGGTTTTTGCATTTTTTTATCAACTGTCCAACCATCAGAAACAGTTATGACATCCTTCATTTTTACTATTTGGTTAATATCATTTTCTTCTGAAAGAAAAAATACAGCCCAAGGGATAATATCTTCAAATAACATATCTACATAACATTCATATACATCTTTATTCTGCTTATTCGCAATTTCTTTCAAATTCAAACCTTCAAGTTCAGGTTTAGAAGGGAAATAGCTAATTAATACATCCTCTAGACTTATTTCTCTGAAAAAATCTTTAAGTACACTTATAATTTTTTTTCTACCGGTATTATTTCTATATTTAAGTTTTATTCCAGCTCCTTCTTTGAACTCATTTGGTAACAAGAAACTTAACATCGTATTACCGGCATTGTATGGATAGTGATCTGCATTAACATTTAGACCGGATTTTTTTGCCTGAATAATTTTGTCAATTACTTGATCAATTTTGATTCCTGCTTTTGGTTTTCCGAGTTTGAGATGAGATATTTCTAGCGAAACACCAGTAACTCTACAAAGGTTTATTACTTCATCAATAGCATCTAAGATGGAATATCCTTTATCATTTTTACCTAATTCAAGTCTTAAATGAACAGCTAGAACCCCATTATATTTCTTTACCAACTTAGCTATTTCTGTTAATTCTTTTGTCGAAGCAAAACAACCCGGTGCATATTCAAGCCCGAGTGAAACACCAATAGCTCCGTTTTCAATTTCTCTAGAAATTCTTTTCATTAGTAAATTGATCTCAGTATCATTCAATATTGATGGTTGATTTTTTCCAAACAGATCTTCTCGAACACTACCATGAGGTACAAGGTGATAAACATTTGATTTAAAGCCAATTCTTTTTGTAAAATCTAACCAACTATTAGTGCTTGAATAACCAAGCCCACAATTTCCAGTTACAACAGTAGTAACACCCTGGTATAAAAAGTTTGAATTGTTAATACATTCCTGCGAAATAGAATTTTGATCTAAATTTTCAGTAAACTGTTTAAATGAAAGATCACAATGAGTATGAATATCGATAAATCCGGGAGTTATAATGTTGTTTTTAGCATCGATAACATTTTTAGAATTTATGTCTGACAACTCACCTATAAAAACTATCTTATCATTTAAAATTCCTATATCAGATTTGTAGGGTTTAGATAGAGTTCCATCATAAATTAAACCATTTTTTATGATATAATCAAAATTCAAATCAATTCCTGTTTATTTTATATGTCTCATTTCAATATATTTGCTACTAAAACCTACCTTTTCGTACAAATACCTTGCAGGATTATCAGGCTCTACATGCAAAGCTATATTTCCATTTGCCAATTCAATAGATTTCTTCATTAAAAATTTACCTATACCTTTACCACGCATTTCTTTATGAGTAGCTATATATACCAGAATGTTTTCCGGAATATAATCTTTCATCCCTGTTTCATTTACAACCACGACTCCAGATATTTCATTATCTGAATATGACACTAAGACAAAACCACCAAATGATTGTATTTCCTGCAAAGCATAAGCAATTGCTTTTTCAATATCTGATCTTGGATCACCGTACTCTTGAAGATTGTTAAATAGAAAATTAATTACATTTTCTTTTTGGTCTATACTCGGTTTGTATTCTGAGTTATACAATTCTGTTTTGATCATCCTTTTTCCTTTAATCTTTTTTTTATGTATTATAATATGCTTTATTAATAGAATTTATATTTAACATTATATACATTTTTACTGCGAACTGCAAGTCTTTCATAAAAAAATGTGACTATTAGTTTACTTCGCACACTTATAAACAACAAATTTCTTCGCCACAGCGAGAACTTGAACAGTCGTAAAAAGACGCTCCAAATGCACTTTATAATACAAATGTTTATTTGCTACAACTTGAAGACTCCCCCCTACTTTCAAACACTTGTAGCATCCTCTAAAAAGTCCAAGTGTGATCTGGATATTAATTTCATATTCAAAATGAAATGGTGGATTAGTCACGATCAGATCAAAAGTATCATCTTCAAAGATTGAAAGATCATTATTAAAATGATGATGAATGTGCTCTCCCTGAATATTCAATTCTGCCGAAGAAACTGCAAGAAAAGAATCATCCATTAAATGTATCTCTGCTTCAGGAAACTTTTTGAATATTTCATTCCCAATAACTCCATTTCCAGATGCAAGATCCAAAATACATTGATCGGTCTCTTTAACTTCAAGATGATCTAAAAAGAACTGAGTTGCATAATCAATATGCTCAGCTGAAAACACTCCCTGATATTGCCGATACTCTTGCTCTTTGTAAGTTAGAGAAGTAATCATATCTTTTTTAACAGTTTCTTTCTTTTTCTTAAGTATTAATAATCTTGCTTTCTTCTGAGCCCTACTCTGCTCAACCACTTCAAAATACTCCTGTGCAATCTGTAATAAGTTAGGAGTAAAATAACGAGTCATAAAACCACAGAAGACTGTTATATCATCAGTTGAATTCTGTGTGATATGTTCAAGAAATAGTTGAAATAGTCCTAAAGATTTAGGTATTTTAACAAAAGCAATATCAATTTTATTATCAAGAACTGAAAGTGGGTTTGCGAAATGTGGCATGGGAAGATCATTCGCTTTAAGATTGCGATCTATAGTTTTTTCCTGACTTTTATTAGTTATGATCATAGTCGGAATAACAGAGTGTAAATAACATGCCAAAAACCCGAATCTATCATTATAAATAGCCAGATGATCAGGTTTACTCTCTAAACCATCAAATGTCTCTAGAATATACTCATCTGCAGCACTCCAAGCTTTCAAAGTCTTATCATCAGCCAGATCATATCTCTTGAAGGAATATTTATTATCCAAATTCTCAGACATTGGTTGTTCCTTTGTTTTGTATTATTCTTGAGCAGTTGGTAAACTTATTCTTGAGCAGGTGGTAAACTATAGATAACTTTCCCTTTATCATCCAAAAATTCCATACGTGGTACATCATTACTATCAATTACCATACGGATCCTATCTTTACCTTTACTATCACATAAGCGAACTGAAACATCATTATTTTTACTTTTACCCATAAAAATTCTTTGATGAGACCCTTCATATAATTCTGCTAAAGCTTTCTGCTTATCTGATCCATCTTCCATATTCTGTATGGTCTTTGACAACTCAATAGTCTCAGGAAAGGATCTTTTTGGTCTATCAAAAATATTAAAACCATAGTTTTGTTCACCATTGTTATCATCAACAAGAA
>JAQIDB010000076.1 GCA_027858225.1 Candidatus Delongbacteria bacterium | reverse complement strand
GCTCAGACGTATTGCCCTGTGATAGCATGTCCACCTTACAGCGATTCTTTTGGTGGGGGAGATATCTTCTCTAGTTTGAGAATGCCTTCAGGTGTTGCACCTTTAGTTATTTTAGATCCAAAAAATGCTGCATTAGCTGCTGCTAAGATAATTGGATTAAACGATAAAGCGGTACAGGATAAAGTTAAAGAATTCCAAAAGAAGAACCAAGAGATTCTTGAAGCTGCTGATGCTGAATTACAAAAATAATTTTAAAAAATTTTCACAGGAAGGTTGGAAGATAAAGAGGTTTCGTAGGGGAAGGCTCCTATGCCTTCCCGCTTCGTAAAAAATAGATTGCCACGGATTTTTAATCCTCGCAATGACAAGAAATGAAGGAATAAAAATAAATAAAATCAAAATCGGAGAGAATCATGACTAAAAGAACTATCGTATCAATGCCGGGCGACGGTATCGGAAGAGTTGTACTTGAAGAAGCTATCAAAGTATTAACAGCTGCAGGATTCGAAGCAGACTACGTAGAAGGAGATATCGGGTGGGAATTCTGGAAAAAAGAAGGTAATCCATTACCACAGAGAACACTTGACCTACTTGAGAATCACAAAATTGCACTTTTTGGAGCTATAACTTCAAAGCCAAAAGATGAAGCTTTTAATGAATTGGCACCTGAATTACAAGCAAAAGGTCTTGTTTATTCAAGTCCTATCGTTGGATTAAGACAGCACTTTAATTTAGATATTTGCCTAAGACCTTGTAAGTCTTATTTGGGAAACCCTCTGAACTTTATAAGAAGAGGTGCTGGTGGTGTTATTGAAGAACCGGCAGTTGACGCACAAATTTTCAGACAAAACACTGAAGGCCTTTACGGTGGAGTTGAATGGTCAAACCCTCCAAAACAAGTTCACGATGCTTTAATGACAAATGCAAAATTTAAGAAAAATTTTGGTAATACTCCTGTTGAAGAACTTTCTGTATCAACAAGAATTTTCACAAAGAAAGCGACTGAAAGAATTTTAAGAGCAGCTTTTGCACATGCAAAAAAATATGGTTATAAATCAGTAACATTGTGTGAAAAACCAAATGTGATCAGAGAAACATCAGGAATGATGTATAAGATGGCTCAACAGATCCAGAAAGCTGATTATCCTAACATAGAGCTTTGGAATACAAATATTGATGCTCAGATGATGTGGCTTACTAAGAATCCTGAGAACTATGGTGTGTTAGTTGCAGGTAATATGTTTGGTGATATCGTTTCTGATGGTTTTGCGGGACTTATTGGTGGACTTGGTTTTGCTTGTAGTGCTCAATATAATCCTGATTTAGGTATCGCAGTTTTTGAACCTACTCACGGTAGTGCTCCAAAATATGCTGATTACGAAACTTCAATAGTAAATCCTATTGCAATGATAGAATCAGCTTGTATGATGCTTGACTATCTTGATGAACAAGAAATGGCAAAGAAGATAAGAAAAGCTGTTGCTGAAGTTGTTTCAGAAGGTAAAGTAAAAACTTATGATATGATGAAGATGACTGGCAAACCTGATGTAGTTGCAAGAGGTGCTGCTTCAACTCAAATGATGGCTGCTGCGATTATTGCGAAGCTGTAAGTACTTATCTCAAGGGGCTGGTAAAGCCCCTTGTTTAAAATTAAACAGGAGAAATTATGGATATATATAAATTATGGCCTGAGCTTAATTGGATAGAAGGTAAAGAACTTAGAGAACAAACTGCAAAGACCTGGGAATTAGCTCTGGAAAGAAGTGTGCTTACGCCGGACGACTTGAAAACAATACCATTTACATTACTTTGCGGACCAGATCTTAAAGTAACTTTCATGGATCACAAACAAAGTGTTGTTCATATTGCTAAAGCAGCAGGTGAAAAATGTAATGAATTTTATCACGGTGAACTTCCTGTAAATATGGATGTTTTGATTGCAGGAGCGATACTTGCTGATGTAGGTAAACTTTTGGAATATGTTCTTGATGAAAATGGTAAAGCAGTTCAGGGAACTTACGGAAAATACCTAAGACATCCTTTCTCAGGTGTTTCAATTGCTGAAGAGTGTGGAGTTTCTGCAGAAGTTTGTCATATCATCGCAACTCATGCAGGTGAAGGCAACATGGTAAAAAGAACAACAGAAGCTTACTTAGTTCACCATGCGGATTTTATGACGTTCCTACCATTCAAAGAAAGACTAAAAATTTAAAAATAGGGATATAAAATGGCTTTAACTTTGATAGAAAAAATTATCGTAAATCACTCAGATAACGATGTCGTTAAACCGGGTGAAATCGTAGATATTGGGATAGATGTGCGTGCTGCCAGAGATTTCGGTGGCCCAAATGTAGTGGAAAATCTTTTAAATAATGGACTTGAAGTTCATGATATCAGCAAAACATTTTTTACGTTTGACTGTTATCCAACTACTTCTGATCCGAAGTATGCCACAAGTCAGCAATATTGCAGAATGTACGCACGTGAAAAAGGGATAAAAGTTTATGATGTAAATTCGGGTATTGGAACTCATCTTGTTATAGATAAGGGTTTGGCAACTCCGGGTTGTACTTTTATTTCAACTGATTCACACGCAAATATTCTAGGATCAATTGGAGCATTCGGACAAGGTATGGGAGATCAGGATATTGCTGCTGCATGGGCAAGTGGAAAAAGCTGGTTCAAAGTTCCAAAATCTGTAAAGCTTACCTTCATAGGTGAACGACCTAAAAATATTTATGCTAAAGATATTGTACTAAACTTACTGAACAAATTTGGAGCTAACACACTTTTGGGTTATGCAGTTGAACTATATGGTGATGCAGTTGATAAACTTACTTTAGATGAAAGAATAACTATTTCATCAATGGCAACTGAAATGGGAGCAATAATCGTTCTTATTCCACCTACTGATGCAATAATGGATTATTGTGAAGCTCGTTCAGGCAGAAAACTGGAAAAAGTTAAAGCTGATAAAGATGCTGTTTACGATCAAGAACTAGAATTAGATATTTCTACTTTTGTACCAATGGTTTCACGTCCGGGACACCCTGATGATTCTGTAAGTATTGATGAAGTTTTCGAAACCAAGATAGATTCAGGTTTCATAGGAAGTTGTACAAATGGTAGAATTGAAGATATGAGAGAAGTTGCAAGAATCCTTAAAGGAAGAAAAACAGCACCGGGTGTAATTTTGAAAATAGTTCCTTCTACTGATGAAGTTTGGAATCAGTGTTTGGAAGAAGGCATAATTGATATCTTCAAAAGTTCTGGAGCTTTGGTAAGTAATGCAGGTTGTGCAGGTTGTGCTGCAGGTCAGGTCGGACAGAACGGTCCTGGAGAAGTTACAATTAGTACAGGAAATAGAAATTTCGCAGGTAAGCAGGGAAAAGGAAAAGTATTTCTAGGTTCTCCTGCAGAAGTTGCTGCATCTACAATAGCAGGTTATATAACAACTCCTGATAGAATTCCTGAAACCCCAGCGGAATTTAAACCAACCGGAAAAACTCTTGCTGCAACTGCTAAAAAATCTGAAAGTGTTTCAGAAAGATCAACAGTTTTAGAAGGTAAAGTCTGGATCGTAAGCGAAGACAATATTGATACAGATATGATATTCCATAACCGCTATCTTACGATTACAAACATTGATGAAATGGGCCAATATACTTTTGATAATTTGGCAGGTTGGGAGGATTTCTCTAAGAAAGCTGAACCTGGTGATATTGTAATAACAGGCAAAAATTTTGGAGCTGGAAGTTCACGTCAACAGGCCGTTGATTGTTTTAAATCTTTAGGAGTTCAGATCATTATAGCTGAATCATTTGGCTCTATCTACGAAAGAAATGCAATAAATGCTGCTTTCCCGATATTGACTTACAATGATATTGCTGATCTGGGACTTAAACAAAGAGATAGAATTAAAATCGATTTGGAAACAAGTATTTTGACTAATCTTGAAACAGGGAAATCAATAACGATAAATGAATTTTCATCTGTTCAGGTAGATATTTATAAAAAAGGTGGATTGCTAAATTAAAGGTAGAGATCTATAAAAAAGGCGGATTGCTGAACTAAAAGGAGAATAATTATGTCAGGTAGAACTTTTGTAGAGAAAATGCTTAATGCCGAAAAAGGCGCTATCGTTTTTCGTGAGCCAAATATAGTTCTGACTCATGATAATACAGCAAGTATAAAGAATACATTTAATAAAATGGGTGGCGAAAAAGTTTCTGATTCGGATCAACTTTTAGTTGTACTGGATCACAATGCTCCGCCTACAAATGCGAAATTAGCGAATCAGTATCAGTCTATCAGGGATTTCGTGAACGATCAAAATGTATGCAAATTTCATGATGTTGGTGAAGGTATCTGTCATCAGATAATGAGCTATCATGCAAAACCCGGAATGATCATTGTGGGAAGTGATAGTCATACATGTACAGCTGGAGCTTTCAATGCTCTTGCAGCTGGAATTGACAGAACTGAATCAGCCGGTCTTTGGAAAAGAGGAAACACATGGTTCAGAGTACCTGAATCGATGAAAGTAATCTTGAACGGTAAGCTGCCTGAAGGTGTTTATGCAAAAGATATTTCACTTTGGATCATTGGTATGATCGGTGCGGACGGTGCAAATTATATGAGCATAGAATTTCATGGTGACGGTGTAAAAACTCTTTCAGTTTCAGAGAGAATGACATTAACAAATTTGGCCTCAGAAATGGGTGCTAAAAATGCAGTTTTCCCTGCTGATGAAGTACTGGAAGATTTTCTTGGTGAAAAGATCACTAACGGAGTTTGGGCTGACGAAGATGCTTCTTATGATAAAGTGATTGAAATAAACCTTGCTGAATTATTTCCTCTGGTAGCTGCTCCACATCAGGTTGAGAATGTTAAATCTGTTTCGGAAGTTCAGGGTACAAAAGTACAACAGGGACTTATTGGAACTTGTACTAACGGTAGACTTGAAGATATCCGTATCGCAACAGAAATTCTTGATGGAAAGAAAATAGCAAAGGATTTCCAATTATTGGTTATTCCTGCTTCTAAAGAGATTTATTTACAAATGATAGAAGAAGGTCTGACAACAAAATTGATGAAAGCTGGAGCAACTGTTTTAGCATCATCCTGTGGACCTTGTCTTGGTACTGGCCAGGGAATTCCGGCTGACGGTTACACAGTAATTTCTACTGCTAACAGAAATTTCAAGGGTAGAATGGGTAATAAAGAAGCAGATATCTATCTTGCGTCTCCTGCCTGTGTAGCTTATTCAGCACTAAAGGGTGAGATAACTGATCCACGTGGAATAATTGCAAACGATAAGTTCCCATTTGAAATTCCTCAGGCTTCTACAGTAGAAATTAAAGAAAATGATAACAGAAGGGTAGAAGGCGTCTGGGATTATGCAGAAGTAGATAATTTAAATACAGATCAGATGTTTGCCGGTAACTTGACTTATACTGTTATGAGTTCTGAGCCTAAAGATATAATGCCTCACTTATTCAAAGGTTTCGATGTGAATTTTGCTGAAAAAGCTCAGGAAAATGATATTATGATCGCAGGTGATAATTTTGGTTGTGGTAGTTCAAGAGAGCATCCAGCAGTAGGTCTAGCTCATCTTGGAGTGAAAGCTGTAATTGTAAAATCAGTTAATCGTATTTTCTACCGTTCTTCAGTAAATCAGGGATTACCGATACTTGTTGTACCTGAGGTAGTGGATATGTATAAAGCCGGTGATAAGGTTGATGTTAGTTTAGAGAAGGGTAGCATTAAGATAAATGATACTGAGATCAAATTTGCACCGTTACCGGATGAATTACTTGCAATATTCAAAGCTAAAGGTCTTGTAAACTGGATAAACGAGAACTAATAGTAATATTCATGCCGGGATTTAATCCCGGCATTTTATTTTCAATCAATTACTTAAATATTTCCCCTGCTTCTTTATACCAAAAAAGAATGTCTAAGTGATCCATAGGTATATTAATCTTTTTTGATAAGATTTTCATTTTATTTTCAATGTCATAATAAACTTTTTTATTCAGAGTTTTAGGTAATTTTTCTATCACTTCGAAGATAACCAGATTTTTTAAAATATGCCTATCTAGGAT
>JAQIDB010000044.1 GCA_027858225.1 Candidatus Delongbacteria bacterium | reverse complement strand
TTCAAAATTGTAACTTTACCTTTTATATCTGAAAATCCAACTCCTTTCAATTTAGCAATTAAACTCTCATAGGTTTTGTACTCTATCTTTTCAAGCTCAAACTCTGAAATTCCGGTAATACTAGCAAAGCTTATCTTAGCAAGCTCATACCCTCTCTCTGAATTAACAACATTCACTTCACTTGAAGCTCTCGCTGAAGAACTCTTTAAGAAGTCAGCTCTGGATGTCAAACCCGATTCAAATTTTATCTTTGCACTCTCTTCATTTCTTTTAGAAAGCTCTAGAGATTCTTTTGATATATCGAATAATTCTTTCATTTCAAGTACACTGATGTACTGTGATTCAACATCTGCAAATAACGTTATCATTTCTGCTGAAAGTTTATTTCTGCTGATAGTCTCAGAATCTTTGCTGATCTGATATCCGTAATATTTTTTTCCACCAAGAAATAAAGGTTGAGATATTTGTAAACCGAATGCAGTTCTGTCTTCCTGGGTAGTTGTTACTCCCAACATGCTGTTTTCCACTTCAGGGACATACATCATATAACTTGATGTAAGGCTTGCAGTAGGAAAGAAACTTGCAAAAGAACTTTTCGTTGAAAGTTCACTTGAAATAACATCCTGCTTTGTAAGAGCGTAGTTGTAATTTTTTTCAAGTGCTGACTTCTGTGCCTGTGTCAAATTGATAGTAGCAGCACTTAAAACTGTGATCGC
This sequence comes from Candidatus Delongbacteria bacterium, assembly GCA_027858225.1. Taxonomy (GTDB): domain Bacteria; phylum UBA4055; class UBA4055; order UBA4055; family UBA4055; genus WTAK01. The sequence continues at coordinate 12,047 of JAQIDB010000044.1, read as the reverse complement.
TGCCAGAATTAATAATAATAAACGTTTCATACTTATCTCCATTTTTGTAATTTCTAAGGATAAGTTAACGTTCAAGTGTATAAAATATTTGATTTAAATGTAAAAAATTGTAAAATAATTAAGATTAAGACTATCAAATATAGATAATAACGATTTTTCCCGAATACAACTCATTTATAATCATTCCTCCAACCAGATAACGATTTTTCTGAAAGCATATCACATATTAACAATTTATTTGACATAACCACAATAAATAACTATATTTCTGATATGTTAATAATTTATTGAGAAAATAGTATGGAAATAAACAATTCGGAATACAAGCAGGCAGGGTATGCGTACTTAATTAACAAATTTGAGCTAAATACTTTTCCACTTAGGCATACATCCTTAATATCATCAAATACTGTTCATCGTTCAATATTAAAAGAAAAACAGATTGAAGATATTTATCCTAATAAATACTGGCCTGGTGAAAGTGTCGGAGATCACCTTGAATTTGCCCTAAAGTATGACGGAGTTAACCTTAATTGTTTAAATCTTATTTTTAGTGCAGTTAATGATTCTGATATTATTGAATATATTCAATCTAAACCAACAGGAAAATACGCTCGCAGAATATGGTTTTTTTATGAATTTTTGACAGAAAAAACATTGCCGATTAAAGATATCTCTAAAGGAAATTATACCGAAGCGCTGGAACCAGACCTCTATTACACAATCAATCCAGGTGTAAGAATTCAAAGACAGCGAATTGTTAACAATCTTCTTGGATCTAAAGAATTTTGTCCGATAGTGAGAAAAACAAAAATATTAAATAAGTATGATACTGCTGAACTGAGAAATATGTGTGAAAACATTATTGCGAATTATCCTCCCGAACTTATTAAAAGAGCTTTAAGTTATCTATATAATAAGGAAACAAAATCCTCATTTGCTATTGAAAATATAAAACCGAATCCTTCGCGGACAGAAAAATTCATTAACTTACTTGGAGTAGCTGAACAGGAAGACTTCTTTAATAAAAACAAATTGATAGACCTTCAAAATAGGATAGTTGATCCTAGATTCAAAGATAGCAACTATCGTGAGACACAGAATTATGTCGGTCAAACTGTTTCCTATCAAAAAGAAATTATTCACTATATTTGTCCAAAACCAGATGACATTCATAGTCTTATGAGAGGATTGATTACATCTCATCAGATAATGAAAGAGGGAAACATTCCTGCAGTAATACATGCAGCTATTACTGCGTACGGATTTGTTTTTTTACATCCGTTCGAGGATGGAAACGGTCGTATTCACAGATTTTTGATACATAATATCCTTTCATTACAAAATTTAGTTCCTAAAGGTCTTATGTTTCCAGTTTCTGCAGTAATACTTAAAAATCAAACAGACTACGACAATTCGCTTGAAGCTTTCTCTCATCCTTTAATGCAATTAACGGAATATGACCTTGACGAAACCGGTAATATGATCGTTCTAAATAACACGTCTGAATTTTACAAATACATGGATATGACTATTCAGGCGGAAGCTCTTCATGATTTTATAATCAGCACTATTCAGAATGAACTGACAGAAGAACTTGACTTTATTGTCAACTATGATAATACAAAAAGATCAATTCAGGAAGTTATTGATATGCCTGATAAACAAATTGATCGTTTTATTCAATTCTGTCTTCAAAACAAAGGTAACCTTTCGATAAAAAAAAGAACGACCTATTTTAGTTTTCTGACTAACAATGAGCTTATTTTATTGGAAAAAGCAGTTAAGTCAGGTTATAAACTTTAGTAATCACACAAATAAATTAAATCGACTATTATTGAACGATTTTTCATACATCACATGTTATTTGTATATTTCTTGATAATAATTCTTTTTGTAAAAAATTGTAAAATTTGTGTAAATTAATAAGGAATTATCAGATTTCTATATTACTTTACATTTGAACGAACCAATTTCGGAGCACGGAATGAACATAAAAGCACTTGTTATTGACGACGATAAAGAACTACAAAATTTATTGCACCAGTATTTTACAACTTACGGAATTGATACTGTTGAGCATTTAACAGGTTTGAACGTACCTGAAAAAATATCTGAGGTTGATCCGGATATAATCATTCTCGACTATATGCTTCCGGGAAAAGAAGGACTTGAAATTCTAAAAGATCTCAGAAAAACTGAAAATAAGATACCTGTGATAATGCTTACTGCCCGTGGAGATGAAATGGACAGGATTCTAGGTCTTGAACTTGGCGCTGATGATTATATTCCAAAACCTTTCAATCCTCGAGAGATCGTAGCAAGGATTAAAGCTGTTCTAAGAAGAAATAGCTTTGAAGAGACAAAAGATGATAATAGTGATACTATTCTTGTTGACGGAGTAAAGCTTGAGAATTCTACATATAGAATAGTAAAAGAAGATAAATTTGAGGAATTATCTCTAACCGAATTTAAGATAATCAAAGTTCTGATGTCCAGACCAGGAATTATCTTCTCCAGAGATGAACTTATGAACTATGCAAGAGGAAGAGATGCAACTGCTTTCGATAGAAGTATTGATATGCATATCAGTAAGCTGAGACATAAGCTTGTATCTATCGGGGATGATAAGGACAGGATCAAAACAAGCTGGGGATCAGGCTACATGTTCAAGAAAAAATTACTGTAAAGAGGCTCTACATGAGCGTCTCGTAACAAACGAGAGAACAAAAATGAAAAGAAATAAATTAGCCTTCAAATTGATACTGGCTTTTGTTATTTTATTAGCTATAAATAACATAAGCAGTTTTCTGATCATGCGTTATGTGAAATTTGAGCAAAGAAAAGAAGATCATGAATTTTATACATCTATAAGTAATTTTGCTTTCAAAGACCTTGTCGAAAGACGACTCGATATTTATTCGATATCTGAAGTTAAGAATAATAAACATTACCAGAATTTTTTAAGCGACATCTCTGACTCTCATAACCTTAATGTGGTTATAACTGACAATGATGATAAAATATTGTTAAAGCCTGTTAATTTTCACGATACCGAATCAGTCGAACAAATGATTTTAGAAAGCAAAGCAAGTGAAAATCACCCGTTAAAACCTTTTCCTATTAAAATACCTTTTAAAACTAAAAACAATGAAGAAGGCTTGGTTTATCTGTTCCACGAATATGATACTTCTTTTGCAGATACACATGCAAACATACTGTTTTCTTCACTTCTTATACTGAATATTATTCTTCTATTATTTATATCAAAAAAACTCACAGATCCTGTAAGAAGATTCGATTTGGCTATAAAATCTATCTCAAACGGAGATTTTTCAACTAGGATCAAACTTAAAAGAAAAGATGAATTCGGTAGACTAGCAGATACATTCAATTCTATGGCTGCAAAGATCGAAGAAGTTATTGCAGAACAGAAAGAATCATCTGCTAATATCTCACATGAACTACGGTCTCCTCTGACAAGAATTAGAGTTGCGGTCCAGATCCTAAAGGATATCAATACTGAAAAATGTACAGAAGGCGAACCTTACTTCGAATCAATAGATAAAGAGATCGAGGGTATGGATATCATGATAGATGGTATCCTAAAATATTACAGGATCGACAATGACAGTTCTCAATCTGTTGAAAATATTGACATCATTGATCTACTTGAAAATGAACTAAGTAAGCAGGCAAGTTACTTTGATATTTTAAATATTAATTCGGTTAATAATATTCAAGTAGATACTTTCTCTGCAAAGATATTACCTTCGATCAGATCGGTTTTCGAAAATATTATCAGTAATGCTTCAAAATACACAATTAAAAACGGCACTTTTACCGTATCTGCTGCAAAAGATAATAATGATTTGATGATCACTTTTGAAAATACAATTGAACAAAATTCAGATATTGATCTTGAAAAGATCTATCAACCGTTCTATCGTGGAAATAATATTGATGCTGTGAAAGGAACTGGTATGGGACTTGCGATAGCTAAGAAAATAGCCGATTTGAATAATTGCGATTTGTCAATTGTTATCGACGAGAATATATTTAAGGTTGTATTAGTTGTTAAAGGATAGATAAATTCGATGTGGGAAGGCGTGGAAGCCTTCCCGTACGATAGCCCTTCTTAGATTAATTTTTCAATATGTTTTTCATAAATACTGGTAATTCTGTTTTAAATGTCATTTCCTCTTTTGAAAATGGATGTAGTATCGTTAAAGAAGCTGCATGAAGCGCTAGTCTTTTCACTCCTTTACCTTTATCCCCATACATTTTATCACCAACTACAGGATGATCTTTCTCCGATAAATGAACCCGGATCTGGTTTTTTCTACCAGTTAAAAGATTGATCTCTAGTAAACTGTAATTTTTTGATTCCTTAATTACCTTATAACCTGTTGTAGAAAGTTTCCCTTTTTCTTTATCCTTGGTAGAATAAACTCGATAAACTGAATTTTCTGTCAGATATGAAGTGATCAAACCCTTTTTTTCATTGAAGTTCCCGTGAACAACTGCAAAGTATGTCTTATGAAACTCTTTCCAATTATCCTGCAAATAACGTTTTGCTACTTCGGTTTTAGCAAAAACTAAAACACCAGAAGTATCTCTATCTAAACGATGAACGATAAATATTCTACTCTTGGATTTTGAATTTCCTTTCTTTACATATTCATTCAATATAAAATGAACTGTTTTTTCTTTTACTCTGTCAGTGCTGATCGTTAGCAGACCAGCTGTTTTAACTACAACGATGATATCTTGATCCTCATAGAGAATAGTAAGTCCTCTAGGCTGATATCTACTCGGTGGTTGTTTGAATTTTTTTCTATTATCTGTAGTAATGATTGCTCCTTTAATACAAGACGCAAAGTGTTGTGTCTTTAAAATTTATATTGTTGTTTGTCATCCTCGTGCTCCGACACGGGGATCCACTCCTTTTATGGATTACCGGATCAAGTCCGATAATGACATTTTGCCTTTGTGAGAAATTACAACAGCGATTTAAATCTTGGTCTTTTCGGTGTTATATCGCCCAGTCTTGCTTTCTTGTTCACTTCATAGTCCTCAAAATTCCCTTCAAAGAACACAACCTGTCCATCATCCTCAAAAGAAAGAATATGCGTAGCTAAACGGTCAATAAACCATCTATCGTGAGAAATTACTAATACACAACCGGAGAAATTCTCAATACCTTCTTCAAGTGCTCTCAGAGTATTCACATCGATATCGTTTGTAGGCTCATCGAGAAGAATTACATTTCCACCCTCTTTTAAAGTGATCGCAAGATGAAGTCTATTTCTTTCACCACCTGAGATCATGGATATTTTCTTCTGTTGATCTGTACCTGTGAAGTTAAATTTATTTAAGTAGGCTCTAGCATTCATCTCACTGGAACCAATGGTTATTATTTCACTGCCCTTACTTATTGTTTCATAAATTGTATTTTCAGGAATTAAATCTGAATGGGCTTGATCTACATAAGCAAACTTGACTGATGCTCCAATCTTTAAAGTTCCACTATCTGGTTGCTCTTCACCCATAAGCATTCTAAAAAGAGTTGTTTTACCGACACCGTTAGGTCCAATGATCCCCACAACTGCATTCTTTGGAATATTCATTGTTAGATTATCAATAAGAGCACGGTTCTCAAAACCTTTCTTCAGGTTCTCAATTTCTATTACTGAATCACCAAGTCTTGGTCCGGATGGAATATAAAGCTCAAGTTTAGATTCTTTTTCCTTAACTTCCACACTGGTTAACTCTTTATACGCATTCAATCTGGCTTTACCCTTAGAGTGCCTCGCTTTAGAAGACATTTTAGTCCATTCGAGCTCACGTTTTAATATTTTCTGTCTTTTAGATTCTGTTTTCTCTTCATTAGCAAGACGATCAGATTTCTGCTCCAACCATGAACTGTAATTACCTTTCCAAGGAATACCATCTCCCCTATCAAGCTCAAGAATCCAGCCTGCTACATTATCAAGGAAGTATCTATCATGAGTTACAGCTATTACTGTACCAGGATAATTCTTTAAAAATTGTTCAAGCCAGTAAACACTTTCTGCATCAAGGTGGTTTGTAGGCTCATCAAGAAGTAAAATATCAGGTTTACTCAGAAGTAATCGACACAAAGCAACTCTTCTTCTCTCACCACCGGAAAGAATTGATATCTTAGTATCATCAGGAGCACATCTCAAAGCTTCCATAGCCATGTCTAGTGTATGATCAATATCCCAAGCATCTAAATGATCCATTTTTTCTAGAAGTTCACCCTGCTTATCAATAGCTTTCATCATTTCATCATCATCCAACGGTTCTGCAAGTTTCGCAGAAATATCATCATAAGCTTTCACGACATCATAAATATGAGATAAACCTTCCTGAACTGTTTCTTTCACAGTTTTATTTTCATCAAGAATAGGTTCCTGAGGTAGATATCCAATTTTGTAACCTTTATCAAAAGTTACTTTTCCATCATATTCTGTGTCAAGTCCTGCAATGATCTTCAACAAACTTGATTTACCTGATCCGTTAAGACCAAGAACACCTATTTTTGCACCGTAATAGAATGAAAGCCAAATATTATTAAGCACTTTCTTATTTGTGTAAATCTTGCTAATACCTTCCATCGAAAAAATTATTTTGTTATCTGCCATTATTTATTTTCCTTTGAGTTATTTTCATCATTTTTTATCGCTTCTTCGAATGTAATATGCGTTTTAAATCTCGTTATTCCTATTCTACCGAAAAATGAATCTATCAGTGAGTATATAACAGGTATAACTACAAGCGTAAGAATAGTAGCAAAAGCAAGACCGAATACGATGCTAACAGCCATTGGTTTCCAATCTTTCGTTGCACTGGAAGTCGACAATATCATCGGCATTAAACCAAAGATCGTAGTAACAGTGGTCAAAATGATAGGTCTAAGCCTTGTCATACCAGCTTCTATCAATGAATTCCATCTGTCTTTTCCTTCATCTCTGAGCTTATTTACAAAGTCCACTAGAATCAATGAATCATTCACAACAATACCAGCTAGAGCAAGCACTGCAATTAAAGAGTTCAGTGAGAAAGGTAATCTTGTGACTAATAAACCAACAACAACACCAATGAAAGAAAATGGTATTGTAAGCATAACTATTAATGGCTGAACGTAAGATCTGAATTGAGCTGCTAATACAGTGAAGATCAACAGTACCGCGATCAAGAATGCAATGTATAAAGATGAGAAAGATTTCCTCTGCTCTTCAGCTACACCACCTGCTTCAATTGTATATCCTGGATAATTACTAAGAATATCATCAATAAATCCAGTCTTGCCGATCAATTTATTACCAAAGATATATTCATTCACTTCATTTGGTGATCTTTTTAATCTTTCCCCATCTTTCTCATAGAAAGAAACTTCAGCAGATAAAGTTATTGTTCTTTTTTTATTCCAGTGAGAAATACCATTAATACCCGGTTCCACTTTGAATTCAACGATATCTTTTAAAGGAACTGAATAGCCTCTTGGAGACTGTATTTTCAAGTTCTTTATATCATCAATTTCATCAGCCTGATCTGGTCTTACTCTAAGCCTAATATCTGTTTCTTGATTATCCTCAATATATTCAGCGATCTCAGATCCTGTGATACAAGATCTAATGAAAGAAGCTACATCCAGTGCTGTCAAACTATGAAAAGCTAATTTGTCAGGTATCGGGTAAATTTTAAATTCATCCTTACCAACATTATAGTTATCTGAAATTGCAGTAACACCCGGCATCTCTTGAAGCTTATTGTTTATATCATTAGATAATCTTTTCAATAGAACGAAATTATCACCTTTTAATCTCAATTCCACATCTTTACCTGTCGGAGGACCAGCCTGAACTGTACCAAATTCATAGAAGATTATATCCGGTTCATTATCAAGATAAGTTCTCAATGAAGCTTTTATCTCTTCATTTGAAAATTTCATATCCTCCGGATTTTCAAGATCTATTCTAAGCTCTGAGAAACTTGTTTTTTGATCTATCCTGTGATTCTTCATCATCTGACCAACCGTAGCTACAACTGATTGAATATCTTCACTTTCTTTCATGGTATTTATATAATTTTCAATTTGATCAGTCATTTCAGAAGTTCTATCCAATTGAGTACCGTTCGGCAGCTCTACTCTTAGCACAATCGTCTGTTGATCTTGAGGTGGAAAAAATTGAAATTTTATCAGATCTGAGAATAAGACCGCAATAGATAAGAAGAATGCAAAAATAACAAATGCTGTTGTTTTAATTCTGTTCTTCAAAGCTTTTAATAAAATTCTACGATAATATTTCTTTAAAAAGTTAAGGAATTTATTTTCTTTGTTAATATTCTTAACCTTTTTACTATTAAATTCAGCCAAATGGGAAGGCAGGATAACTAATGCTTCAAGAAGCGATGCAAGTAAAGCTATACTGACTACGATTGGGAAGTATCTCATGAACTTTCCCATCATTCCTTCCATCAGTATCATTGGAATAAAAGCAAAAGCCGTAGTTAATACAGCTGATATCACTGGCCAGGTTATTTTTTGAGTACCAAGGATAGCTGCTTCTTTAGCACTGTAGCCGTTTTCTCTATACCTATGAACATTTTCTATTACTACAATAGCATCATCAACTATCATACCCAGAACAAGCAATAGCCCGAATAACGTCAGGTTGTTCATCGTAATATCAAAATAGTCCATAAAGATGAATGCAAGAAGGAATGTAAAAGGAATACCAAAAGCAGCTAATAGAGCATTTCTCCAACCTATGAAGAACATCAATGTAAGAAATACAAGAACTACACCCAGCATTGCATTGTTACTTAAAGTATTTAAACTCCTTTTGACATTGATAGAACCATCATTCCTAAGCTTTATATCAAGTCCATTGATCCTTGTTTGATATTCGTCGATCTTTTGATTAACGACCTTTATGACATCAATTATGTTCCCGTCTGCTTTTTTATAAACATATAAGAACACACCCGGTTTTCCGTTAAGCCTTGAATAAACCATCTGTTCTTTCAAAGTATCCTTTACAGCTGCCACATGGGATAACCTTATGATGTTACCGTAATCATCTGTTTTAACAGGTGTTTTTCTAATCTCATCAATTGAGGTATATTCTCCAGTCGAAGTAACAAGGAATTCAGTTTCCCCTTCTTTTATCCTTCCCCCGGGAAAACTAACGTTTCTGCTTCTGACGATCCTTGAGATTTCATCTAATGTGATACCGTACTGAGTTAACTTATTAACATCACAATCTATGCTGATCTCTCTCTCTGAAGCACCTGAGATATCAACTTTAGAAATATAATCAATCTCTAAGACTTCTTCCTGCAGGTTTTCAGATATCTCTTTCATTGTCAAAGGTGAATAGTTCCCTGAAAGACTTATAGTACAAATTGGATTGATCTCACGCATGTTCAACTTTATTACTATCGGATCCAGTGCATCTTCAGGTAGATCCCTGACCTTATCTAGTTCTGTATTCACATCAGTCCATGCTTGATCGATATCTGCATTAGGCTCCATGCGAACAACGATTACTGCTTTACCCTCTGTAGCTTCTGATTGGATAAAGTCTATATTTTGAACATCGTATATTTCTTTCTCTATCTTATCTATTATGAGGTTTTCAACTTGATCTGGAGTAACTCCTGGATAGATAACAACGATCACGAAAGAACCGAAATCAACAGCCGGCATTTCTTCCTTTGGGATTGTAAATGCTACATATATTCCTAAAATAAATACAATCAACACGATCATATTTACTAAAACTGAATTTTTAACTGAAAATGATGCTAATGACATATAAACTCTCTGATATTATTTTCACTACTCATATATTTTCTCGATTACTTAATTTTTACTTCGATACCATCTTTCAATCTATCAAGTCCACTTGTAATAAGTTTATCACCTTTTTTCAGACCTGACATCACTATATAATTCGCTTTCTGTTTTTTACCGAGTTTAACTACAGTTCTTTTTGCTTTTGAATCCACAACTGTATATACAATATTCTCATCCAGTTCTTTAACTACATTGTCTGTAGAAATTATTATAGCATTATTTATTAAACAACATAATATCTTACATTCAATTACCATACCAGGAAGTATATTACCATCCGGATTATCAAAAATAATCTCTACAGGATAATTTGATGAATTTGCCAAAGGTTTCATACCAATACCTGAGACTGAACCAGTCAAAGAGCTTTCAAGACTGCTATGATAAATACTTACTTCCATGCCTTTTGATAATTTAATTATATCACTTTCACTTACACCTGTTTTTATCTTCAGCTGTTTAGTATTAACGATATTACAAATAGGTTTCCCTGCAAAGATATTCTCTCCGATTTCAATATTAATATTTGAAATTGATCCTGAAACAGGAGCTAGCATTCTTGTATTGTCATAAGCTTTCTGAGACATTTCCAAAGATGCTTTAGATCCTTCCAGACTTGCCTGAGCACCTTTAAGCGCTGATTGACTTCTTAAATATTCTATCTCTGAAATATGTTTTTCATTATATAGTTTCTTTGATGAACGATTTTCAACAACCGCAGCATCATAACTTGATTCAGCTCCAAGAACACCAGCTTTCGCCTGCTTAAGTCTTATTGCAAAATCTTTATTGTCAATAACTCCTATCTCTTCACCTTTGGATACCCAATCACCAATATTTTTATTTACTTTGATAACCTTGCCGGAAACTTCTGAAGTCACCTCAACGTCGGTAATACCCTCCGGTCTTGCTGTTATGTCTATGTATTCTCTGAACTCTTCAAGCTCAACTATCTTTGCCGAAACTGTTACTGCCTTAATCTCTTCAATATTAGATAGATTTTCATCCTTCTGTGAACAAGAAGTTATTATCAACATTATGATTATTAAATTTAAAAGTATTATTTTTTTCATGTATTCCTCGCGTATGCGTTCATTTTATATAATAATTCAAATATAAGATATAAAAATGCGTGTAGGAAATATAAAAATCATAAATTTTATCAATTAATACAATATTGATGGTTAAATGTAGTGTAATCATCTTTTTAAACAATGCCGTAGGTATTGACTATTACTAACACGGGGCTTCAGCCCCGTGACATAATAATCACACATAACACACCCTCGGTTGAGCACTTTGTGCTCAACCAAAAAGAAATGGACAATAATTCGTAAATACACGGCACTGAAACCGTGTTAGTAACAAATCGTCCCTACAGGACTTTATTATATATATAAATTGTTTTCATATAATGACAAATTTCGTTAAAAACATAAAAATAATTTAAAAAAAAGAGCAAAAGGTCACTATTTGACACTTTGCTAGTGTTATATTGTATTCAGTGAGCGCAAAAGCTCAAATAACGTTAAGAAAAGTAAACAGGAGAACCATCATGGAAAACCAAAACACACAAAACCAGATCTTCACAACTAACTTCAAAGCAGGACAGAGAATGTTCTTCCTTGACATGCGTGAAGCAAAGAACAACAGTAAGTATCTGAAGATCACTGAAAGTAAAGTAAATGAAGATGGTGATTACGAAAACCACGGTATCATGATCTTTGATCAGGATTTTGAAAAACTTTCAGATGCGATCACGGAAGCAATGTCAAAAGTTGATTTTAAAAAGGTTGCTAAGAGAGAAAGCAAGAAAGTAAATAAAGATTGTCCTAATGCAGGAATGGTTTGGTCTGAGGAAGATGAAACTAAATTGGAGAAACTTTTCAAAAAAGGTAATTCAACAGAAGCTTTAATGAAAGTCTTTGGAAGGAGCGAAGCGGGTATCACTTCACGTTTAGAGAAACTTGAGCTTATAGAAGCATAGTTTAAAGAAATAAAAAAAACGGGCTGATGCCCGTTTTTTTGTGATTAAAACATTTCTTAGAATTTTTTCTAAATTCTAAGATTTTTTCTTCTTGTGACGGTTCTTTCTCAATCTTTTCTTTCTTTTGTGCGTGTTGATCTTATGTCTCTTTCTTTTCTTACCACTTGGCAT
>JAQIDB010000034.1 GCA_027858225.1 Candidatus Delongbacteria bacterium | reverse complement strand
GTTTGTGGTGATAAAAAAAAGGTAGGAATTAGGATTCCAAAGAACAATATCGACTTTGCTTTAGTAGAATCATTAGGGAATCCGATCATAAGTTCCAGTATTAATAAATATGTTGATCTCCAAGAGAATAATATTAGACCATTGATCGACCCCTTAGAAATAGATAAGATTTTAGGTAAGCAAGTTGATGTAATAATCGACTGCGGAATCATAAAACCTGAATTCTCAACTGTAATTGATTTATCCACCGACCTTGTAGAAATTATAAGGGAAGGAAAAGGTAATATCGATTGGTTCACTGACTAAGTAACTTGGGATTTATATGAAACAACTGATTTTAACGGTACTGATAATGTCATCTTATATATTTGCTGATGGAAAGTATTCCGGCGAGTTCATAAGCTCAGGTACGGAAGCTCGAAGTTTAGCACTTGGTAACATTGTCCTTACTTCATTTAATTCTTCATCTGCTTCATATTTTAATCCTGCTTATCTTCCATTAATCAAAAATCAAAACATCCAACTTTCTCACAGTGAAAGATTTGAAGGACTAGTTCGTCAAGAATTTGCTTCATTCAAAACGGAAGCAAATGGACACGATATTGGTTTTTCTTTTATCTGGATGGGAATTGATGATATCACTTTAACTAAGCTTCAAAATGAAGATAGTTTAGTAAGTGAAACTAATCGAATATTGCCTGATAAATATGTCAACGACAATGAATTTGCTTTATTTGCCTCTCTTGGGAAAAAATATAATGATAATCTTTTCTGGGGTGTAAATGTAAAACTTCTTTATAAGACTTTCGAAGAAGAATCAGCATTTGGTTTTGGAACTGATATTTCAGCTCTGTATTTCGCAATTCCTAACGTAACATTAGGAATGAAGATCCAGGATATTACAACTTCGACACTATTCTGGACAACAGGATTAACTGAGATTGTAAGACCTTCAATACTTTTCAATGCTGAATATAACAATAGAATCGAATATTTTTTGACGGACTATAAAATCATTACTGGAACCAAGATAAGAACTGAAAATTATGCAGAACATTCTTTTGCCTCACTTGGTGTAATGGATTTTGTTTTAAGCACTGGACTCGAACTTAAGTTTAAAAAAATATTTATTAGAGGTGGATATAACACCGATAATACCTGGTCTGCAGGAAGTGGTCTGGACTATAAAGGTATAACTCTAGACTATGCTTTTAAACCTGATTTTGAAGATCTTGGAAATACACATAAAGTGAGTCTTGCTTATTCTTGGGAATAATGCATAGATGTTTTTTTTACAAAATATATTAGGAATAAATCATGGATAAAGGTTTCGTCGTAAAAATAGAAGATAAATATGCTTACATAGAAATGGTGCTGAATTCATCATGTACTAATTGTGCAAATAAAGGTATTTGTGCGACAGATGACAAACCTGCATTGCTCAAGATCCCCAACAAATATGATCTAGTTGCCGGAGATAGAGTAGATATCGAATTAACTACAGGTACTAAACTTACTTCAGGATTCTTATTATTTATTTTTCCGATATTATTGATGATCATTGGATATTATGTTGGCTATATTGTTGAACCTTCGGATGGAGCAGGAATGATCGGATCATTATTCGGGTTAACTTCCGGGGTTATAATATTGATAGGAATCAATAGAAAAGTAACAAAAAATGGTATCTTTCTACCCAAATATGTAAAAAAGATCCCGTAAAGACGTGGATCCCCGTGTCAAGCATGAGGATGACAGGATTTGGAACAAGGGGTTTCAACCCCTTGCAAAGAGCGAGACATAACAATTATGAAATATCACCTACAAATAATACGCCCTTTAAATCTCCTAATCACAGCATTCGCCTCAGTGATAGCATATTATATCGTTGCCGAAAATGTAATTTATCTAAACCTGATGCTGATAGTTCTATCCACTGTTCTGACTGCCGGTGCAGGAAATATCATTAACGACATTATTGATATCAACATTGATATAATAAATAAACCTGACAGACCTTTACCTTCCAAAAATCTTAAAGTCAGCTCGGCATACTTTGCATATTCAATCCTTGTAATTGGGTCGCTGACTGCAGCATTTTTCTTGGGATATCATTCATTCGCAGCTGTATTGCTCGTAAATTTCATACTTTTATTCTATACTATTTTCCTTAAAAGACGACCTTTCTGGGGTAATTTTATTGTAGCTTTTATCAGTGGATATCTTTTCTACTTTTGCAGTATTACTACTGGGAATTTTGAAAAGATAATTCCATTGGCGATCTCAGCTTTTCTATTTCACTTTATCAGAGAAATCATAAAGGATATTGCAGATATTAAAGGTGATAAGAATGAAAGAGCTAACACTATGGCAATAAAACTTGGTGTTAATAAAACTGTTTTAATTGTCAAAACCCTTATACTATTCCTAATATTTTATTTAACATATTTGATGATTTTAGGTGAATATACGATCTTTTTCCCTGCTATCATTTTAATTGCTGTTTTTCCTGTTCTCTTTTTTGTCTTTGCTATCCTGTTTATGGATATTAAGAAAATAAATTATGAAAGGCTCAGCCTTATTATGAAGATCGACATGATCTTTGGGATCCTGGCATTCTATTTCGGAATGATGTAATTTCCTTCGGAAAAATTTACAATTGGCAATGGACAATTTACAATTAACTTTTATTTAACTCTTCAATTCATTTTCCAGCTCTTCTATACTAGGCAAACTACCTTTGAAATTATCCGGTAAAGCTCTGGTTAATTCGTATTCTGAGATACCTATGGGTTTATTGATATCTTTCAAAGAATATTCAGCAAATAATTTGTCCTTTCCCTGACACAAGATCAAACCAATTGTGGACTTATCTTGTTGATGTTTTAATAAATCATCAACAGCAGAACAATAGAAATTCATCTTACCCGCATATTCCGGTATAAAATCACCTTTTTTCAGCTCTATCACTATATAACATCGCATTTCAAGATGGTAGAATAAAAGATCTATATAAAAGTCCCTTTTGCTGATTTCTATTTTGTATTGCCTTCCAACAAACGCGAAACCTGATCCCAATTCTACTAAAAACTTTTCTAAGTGTTTTACAAGCTCAAGTTCTAATTCTCTTTCTGTATATTCCGTTGATAAAGTCGTAAAATCAAAAATATATGGATCTTTTAGCATTTGTTTTGCTAATTTTGATTGTAATGGTGGTAATGTATTCTTGAAATTTGTTGCTGAATTACCTTGTCGTTCATATAAATTACTTTTAACCATATTTAAAAGTGTATCACGACTCCATCCATTATCAATACATTGTTGCATATACCAATGCCTTGTAGGTAAATCTTTTACTTTTTGGATTAGGATAATATGTTTTGCCCATCCGGTGCTTAAGATCAAATTTCGTTCCTTTTTTAGATTTTCTGTTTTAGTAATAGACTGTTGCCATTTCACTTCAGATTTCAATTCCGACACGACCAGTGGCGAAATTGAAAAATCACGATACTCCTTATAAAATGTTAACATCCTAAGCAAATTTCTTTCAGAGAAACCTTTAACTTCGGCTATTTCATTTTTTAGATCTATTGCTAAACGAGGAATTATTCCTTTTCCCCAACCTTCAAGTTTTTGCCGGTTATGTATCATTCGACCAATGTCCCAATAAGTTGCCAACATTTCAGTATTAGCCGAAATATTTAGGCGTAGTTGTCCTTGCCGCACCCTGATTTTAATGTTTTCAAGTAGATCTTTGTAAATTATTAATTCTTTCACTTCCACCTCCTGCATAATTTTATATTTTATACAAGATACACATAGCAAAGTATCATATAGTGACCTTTTGCTCGAAAAATGATATTTATTTGGTATTATTTTTTTCTTTCGTACGGAACGCAGGGATGTACATCCGGTCGACCACAAGGGTTCGACCCTACGCGGTTCGTGATGATCTTGCGCATTTGAAATTATTCTATGCAACTTCTTCTTAAATATTTACATCTTTTAAATCTACTGAAATCATTTCTTTATATTCTACGACTAACTGTTGAAAATATTCTTCCTTTGAAATTAAATCGAATATAACACTATTAATTTTTGAAAATAAATCAATAGTAAGTGCAAGATATATTGTTGTTTGTTTTTCAACTAATTTTATAAAAACATCAATCTTTTTATTTTTATAACTAAAATCTATCTGCTCCATAGCAAAAGACATACAGTGTGCATAATTCGACAAATATTTATTTGTCATCTTATTTTGATCAATATTAATTCCAGCTTCAGTAGCTAACAAATCTGAATTGCGGGATTCATATTTTTTTTCACACCACTTATGAGTATTAAGCAGCGATTTTTGGTCATCTATATTTTTTTCAATAAATACTGTGTTTTTTGAAATCTCATTAGTCAATTTTTCGATTTCGCTTTTCATTTGCATATAATTTGTATCTTCCCCCGTTTGTCAATCTTACGAGTTCTTGCCTTTCGTACATCGAATGTCTTCGGAATAAAAAAATTCTTAATTCTTTTTCTTCCTCAGATAAAGGAGAAACAAGAATATGATTAAAAACTTTATAAGCCTCAAAAATCGATCTTAAAAGTATAAATGCTGATGGAATATCATAGACTTTTCTTTTAAAAACATTATCCGAAGACTCTTCTGTCATACTCCATATACTTAGCGCACTCATAGTTGATTTAGCAAAAATATTAGATGCAATAATATCCTTCTCATTCCCATTATTATCTTTTACTAAATCAGATACTCTTATAGCTAAGTCAATTATACATCTAAAATCAATCATCGTCTTTTCAAAGTCATCAAAAGCCCTCATGTGATATCATCCAATTTAAATTATTTATTACTTTTCAACACAAGTATCAAGAAATTGCTTACCATAATTTGTTAATTCTATATACATATACTCTGAATTACTAATCCCCCCTAAATCACCTGCGATTGTATTAATCAAAGATGGTAAAGCTTTAGAAATATTCCCATTAACCTGATTAAATATTCGCAATCGAATAAAATTATCCATGTAAGTATTTGAATTGCTAACATTGTCTATATTTGCTTTACTACACCAATCTCTAAATTGTTTAATCACAGAATGTTTCACATATCCTAAAGCTGAGTTATCTTCACTTAGATGTTGTTCTTTCTCTGATAGATGAGCTATATAATTTAATATTTTAGCTTCGTCAGATGTAAGTTGTTGAATTATTGATACAAAAGAAGGATGAGCTGAATCATTATTTGAGTCCATAGAGGATGCCAATAACGAAGCATACATTTCTTTAATGCCTAGTTCGTCTTTTGCAAAAATCATTTGAGCGACCAATGGACCTGCAATTGATAATTTGGCTAATTGAATTTTTTCTATTTTTCTATCTGCCAAGATACTAGTAACACGAATTGAAAGCCATTCTTTAATTTGTCCATATCCCCATACACTTAATTCTAACGGAGCTAGGGATAAACAAACAGCTTTTGCTACTGTAAGAAGTCCATTCCCTACTTGACGAACAGCAGGTTGTAACATGTCATGATATACTTCAGGAACAATCTCACTTAAACCAAGTGCTTTTACCGCTACAATTATCTGTTCATCTTCACTTAAATTAGTATACTCTTCCATTTTATTTCCTTTTTCTTAAACCTTTTTCTATTAATCTCAAAATCATGATTTATTAAAATATTTTTTAATTGTAAGGAATTCAGATAATTCACCTAGATTATCTTTTTCAATTTCGTTTGCATCTGTTCTTAAGAATATTTCGCTTTTGCTTTTATACATATTAATTTCTGCTCCAATCTCCCAATACTCTAAATCTGTTTCTTCAAAATCCTCATTATTTTCTTTTTTCTTTAAAGCTGTATTAAAGGATTCTTCTTTAACCAGCATTTTGACGAAGCTATCTTTATTTACTGTACTTGGCTCAAGAATATTTTTTTAATGTTTAAAATAGCTACAAAATATTTATTGAGAACAGGAGAAATTGATATATATTAGTTATTTAATTTCAATTACTACAAAATTCCATCTAGGATGTTTCTTTTTTATTACCGCAATCACTTCTGATTCTGTTGGTGGTTTTTTAGAGACCATAACTGATGTAGTAGTAAAAGCGTTTAGATTACCACCTGTTGATGAATATTTTATTCTAACATTTACTGCTGGCATGATTGCCTCCTAAATTAAAAACTACTATTTTAATTTACCGATTTATCTTTTATCAATCAACTCTTACAACAATCTGTGCGGATTCTCCAATATTGCCGCTTGGATCGTAAGCTTTTAAAAGGATTGGATAATTACCTACTTCCCCCGTTGTATCCCATGTAAATTCATAGGGAGAGGTATAATCATCTCCAACTAAATTATAATCGATATAAAATTCAACTTTTGTAACACTCTTATTATCAGTTGCTTGCCCTTGTATAGTTACTCGATCTCCCTCATTAAAAATTGATAAATTGGTTGGATTTAATACAGTTACTGATGGAGGAATTGTATCAATTACAGTTATGAATAAACTATCAATTACAGAATATTCATAGTCACGAACCAAACACCTTACTAAGTATTCTCCCAGATTACTTGGAGCAATCCATTCAACGGATAAATCATTACCGACTATTTCACCGTAATCACTTTCCCACAGATAATTTAATGAATCTCCGTTTTCATCAGATGCTGTACAGATAATTATTGTTGTGTCATTAAACATTACTTGAGAAGGTGTTGCCACAATATCTTGAATTAATGGAGAGCTGTTATCAACACTAATTTCTATACTTTTTGAAGTAGTATACGTACTATCACTGACGTTACATGTAACCACATACAAACCAATAATATCAGGTGCTGTCCATGTTGCAATATTATTGCTTTCAATTAACGACCCTCCTGTTTTTTCCCAGTTATAAGAAATTGAATCACCATCTAAATGACTCGCAATACAAGTTATTATTGAATTTTCATTGATTTTTAAACTAGTAGGATTAGCAGAAAGACTACTAGTTATAGGAGGATCGCTTTCGGTTACTAAAATTAAGACACTATCGATAATCGAACTTTCCCCATCACTAACTTCACACGAAATAGTGTCTGTACCTAAAAACTGAGGATACCATGTAATACTCCTATCACCACCAGCAAGTATTATACCACTAGTTAACTGCAATCTAAATCTATTTTTGTTTTATATGTATTATGATTTAAAATAACAGGCTGAGTAATTTGGAGTTTTTAAAAGAAATTATACTGGAGTCCTAATCCAAAAGCATCGTTT
>JAQIDB010000016.1 GCA_027858225.1 Candidatus Delongbacteria bacterium | reverse complement strand
CTTGAAGATTGTTTGAATGTTAAAGGTAGACTTGATGGAACTTTGCCAAGGGATGGAGAATTAAATCCAAATTTAGTTAAAATGGCAATTACGGGTGAAAAACAAGAAATGAACTTGGTCCCCGAAGAAGTTAAAGGAAGACCTCCTCAATTCTGTAAAGGATGTGGACATATTGATGTTTATACTGCTTTAAACGAAGTAATGGCTGAATATGGTGACGGACACGTACTTGCTGACATCGGATGTTATACTTTAGCTGCATTGCCACCTTTTGAAGCGATCAATTCATGTGTTGACATGGGTGCTTCTATCACAATGGCAAAAGGAGCTGCTGATGCAGGTTTATTCCCTGCTATAGCTATTATCGGAGATTCAACGTTTACTCACTCTGGAATGACTGGACTTCTTGATGCCGTTATCGAAGGAACTAATATGGTCGTTATAATTTCTGACAATTCTACTACAGGTATGACCGGTGGACAGGATTCTCATGGTTTGAATAGACTTGTAGATATTTGTGAAGGACTAGGAGTTGAAAAATATCATATTACAAGAATAAACCCTATTCCTGCTAACCGTGGTGCAATTGCTGAATTGCTGAGAAAAGAGATCGCTTTTAATGGTGTTTCAGTTGTAATACCAACGAGAGAATGTATTCAGACCATGAAAAGAAAATTAAAAAAGAAAAAATAGGGGACAGCAAATGAAAAAAGATATAATTCTATGTGGAGTTGGTGGACAGGGTATTCTTTCTATTGCAACTGTGATAGGTTATGCTGCTGTTGAGTCAGGGCTGTACCTTAAACAAGCAGAAGTTCATGGAATGAGTCAGAGAGGTGGAGATGTACAATCCCATCTTAGAATTTCTGATAAAGAGATATTTTCAGACCTGATACCGTTCGGTGGAGCTGATATGATACTTTCAGTTGAACCAATGGAATCACTAAGATACTTACCTTATCTATCTAAAGATGGGTGGGTTATTACTAATGATAAAGCTTTCGATAATATCACGAACTATCCTCAAGTTGAAGATGTTCACTCACAGATCAATAAGATAGATAATCATATTTTAATCAATGCTGACGATATAGCTACAGAGATCGGTTCTCCAAGATCAATGAATATGGTAATGATCGGGGCAGCATCTAGCTATCTTGGAATTGAATTTGAGAAGCTTATTGAAGGTATTAAATTCATCTTTGGCAAGAAGGGTGAGGAGATGGTTAACTTGAATGTTAAAGCTTTGGAAGCGGGTAAGGCGTTTGCAGAGAAGTTTAATAAATAAATTGTAAAGGCCGTTTTTTTAAACGGCTTTTTTTTTGGTACTAAAATGAAATTTTATAAAATGCATGGTGCAGGTAACGATTTTATCTTCTTTGAAGGAGATCCAGAAATTTCCAGTAGTGGAATAAAGAAGATCTGTGATAGAAATCTCGGGATTGGTGCTGATGGTATTATTTTCATAAAGAAAGATGTTAAATTTGACTTTAAAATGAAATATTTTAATGCTGATGGGAGTGAAGCTGATTTCTGTGCAAATGGTGGAAGATGTGCTGTTTTACTTGCAAGTGTTTTAAAATATTTCAAAAGTACTCATTGTACTTTTATCGCTGATGACGGAGAGCATGAAGGTTCTGTTCTGGAAAGTGGAGATATTTTAATAAAAATGATCAAAGCAGTAGATTTTAAGGAAAATATTTCATTCAAAGAAATTGATAACAGATTCTATTTTATAAATACTGGTGTTGAGCATGTTGTGGGATTTTACGATAATATTGATGATGTTGACGTAAATGAAATTGGTTCACAAATAAGAAATGACAATAGATTCCAAAATGGCACAAATGTGAATTTTGTTCAAAGGTCTAAAAACAATATTTTATTGATTAGAACCTATGAAAGGGGAGTGGAAGATGAGACGAAAGCTTGTGGTACAGGTATTGTGGCCGCAGGACTAATTGATATGAAATCATCAGAAAATAATGAGTTGAAATTAGCGGAGAATAATGAGTCAAGGATTATTAGAACAGTTTTGGGATATGATCTCACAGTTCAGAAAATAGAAGGGTCAGTATTTTTAACCGGTCCTGCTGAATTAGTTTATGAAGGCGAAATCAATGTTTCAACCGGGTAAAATGACATTTTATCGGAATTGTCATATATAAATAGGAAATTTTGATTAAATTGCGTATCATTGACATTCGAAAAGGATATGCAAAAAACAATAAGCGGAGTTTTAATGTTTAAGTTTTTAGTTACAATTATTTTTTTTACTATTCTGATTTCTTGCGATAAAGAAATTAAAGTAATAGATAGACCACTGACAAAGGACGTAATTAAAATTGAAAAATTTTTAAGTGATGGACCTGTATCTGTAGCTCGATATTCAGTTCCTCCAGGAGGTGACACTTCTATTTCTGCAGAATTGGGAGGTCCGGGGTTTGAGAATGAGTATTGGAAAGAGAATGGTTGGCAAACTAGAACAGATTTTCCAACTGAA
>JAQIDB010000009.1 GCA_027858225.1 Candidatus Delongbacteria bacterium | reverse complement strand
TCGATCAGTTTCTCATGTATTTCAAGCGCTAATTCTTTGTCTTCTTTCTTTAAAAGAATGTGTGATGCTCGAACTTCTTCACCTGAGATGAATTTTGCTTTATTTGCTTCATAGTATTTCATAGTATCTTCATCAGAGATTTCAGTTTTATCAACATAATTTTGTTGAACAAATTTCTGCAAAGTAATATTCTTCTTTATCTTTGCTCTTGTTGATTCGATCGTTTCACCTGTTTTTGCTACAGCCTCTTCAAAAGCTTCTTTTGTTTCAAAGTTGCCAGCTATTTGTGCTAACATTTGATCTATTTCAGGTTCAGTAACTTCTAAATTTTCTTTATCAGCCATTTCCATAAGTAAAGTTGCTTCGATCAGCTGGTTTGCGATCTCATCAACATCATTTTTATCAAGTTGTTCTTTACGAGAGTAGTATTTTTTCTCAGCACAAGCCATGTCAAAATCTTTCTCACTGATAGTAAATCCATTAACCTTAATCATTTTGTGTCTCCATTATTTAATTTCCACGGGAATGTAATAAAAAAAAAATAACAATGCAAGTTCTGTAAATTTTATTGAGACGTAGCACTGCTACGTCTCACTATTATTATATATACGTAAATTTATAAAATTACATTTTTCTTCCAGAAATATCTCTCATAATACAAATGTAAGTACCATCGAGCATTTTCTTAGAGTTCATTTCTACTGTGATAGATGTACCATCATGGATGATAATATCTCTTAACATAAGTATAGATCTACCGTCTTCAAGTAGATTATATTTTAATGGTTTTGTTGAAAGTTCATCCTTGGAAAAAAGATCAGACATTTTCATTGAAAGTAATTTTTCTTTTGAAAACCCGGTTATAAACTCTGTTGCAGGATTTACATAAATAAAATTTCCAGCGCTATCACCTTTTATTATAGCATCGTCAGCCTGCTCGATCAGGTATTCAAATTTTTCATCTCTGTAACCCAGATCGTTAACAGCATTTATCTGTTCAGAAATATCATTAGATATTCCGAGAATATTAGTAAGTTGGTTCTGATCATCAAACACAGGTGAAAGTTTTACTCTGTAGATGGATTCCCCAGTACCTGTATTAACATCCAGATCAAAAGTAACACTTTTTTTAGTTTTGATCATTATATTTGCGTTTGAAATGAACACTTTCGCAGTTCTTTCTGCAAGGATCTCAGTTATATGTTTGCCAAGAATATCGGATTCCTTAAGATTAAGTCGTTCGAATAAAATCCTATTGCAGGAAATATAAACAAAGTCAAGATTTAACATAAAAACAGAAGCTTCAATGCTATCAAGCAATGTTTTGTAATGTTTTTTACTTTCTTTTAGTGTATCAAAGATCTTCTTGTTCTTCGTTATATCCCAAAATTCTACAAGAATAGCTTGTTTGTTCTTAAATTCAATTGGGAATCCTTTCACTACTACATAAAATGGTGTTCCATCTTTTCTTATAAATTTTTCCTGTGAAAATTCTCCCGGTTTTTGAGTTTTTAGAAGTTCCTCAATTCGCTTAAGATTTCCATCTTTTGAATCAGGATGTACAAAGTCTAGAACTTCCTTCCCAACCAGTTCACTCGAATCTTTGACACCTATAAGTTCGTTTGTTGAACTGTTCGTATACATGATCTCACCATCAGAATGTATAACCATCGCAGCAGGATTATCCTCCAGAAGGTCAATATGCTTTTCTTCAATTTCTTTAAGTAACTCGGTTTTGTCGAATCTGGTTAATTTTGATTCAAGTACTTTTACTTTTTCTCTTAAAGAAATTATCTCATCAATTAATTGAGTTTTTGTTTTATTATCAAAGTTTTCCATTGTGCTCTTAATATTTAGCTTATACAAAGTATTATTTTTCATTGAAACTTAATTTTATTTAATAGAATAATCAAGGGTTATCGTTAATTAGGTATGTCATTAGTACCGCTAGACTATAATAGTTTAATTAAGTTATAAGTTCAGATAGTCCCCAATAGTTTAAGTATATGAAAAATCAGATATTTAAAAAATGCTAAATATCATTTTAAATATAGATTTGTTCGTGTATATTCTTTAAAAAATAGAAACTGGAGAAGATATGAAGAGAGCAATTATTTTTATGGTTCTAATGTTAGTGATGATACTTACTGCAAAAGAAGTGGAGTACAAACCTTTTATTTTAGCATTCCAAGAGTCTGGAAATATTGATTCGATAGCTTTAAAAACTAAAGCAAAATTGATGGAAGCTGGTTTTGAGATATCAGGGGAGTATAGTCCTTATGCTAAATCTAAAATAATCATTATTACAAATGATGTGTTGAAAGGATTAGCCGGTAAAACAAAATATGGTGGATTCGGTGCAGCTCAAAGAGTATCTCTGACAGAATTAAACGGGTCAGTTCAAGTTAGTTACACAAACCCTGTTTATATGTTTCATGCATATCAAATGATGGGGAATATCAAACCTGTTTATGAAAATCTGAAAAAAGCCTTGGGTTTTATTAAGGAATATGGTCCTGATGATGGATTAGAAGCAGAAGATATTGAAGATTATCACTATAAAATAATGATGCCGTATTTTGATGACTTTTTAGAGCTTGAAGAGTATGATACTTACGAACAAGCTATTTCTATGGTTGAAAAAGGTTTGAAGGCTAAAGCTGGTGGTACTTCAAAAATTTATAGAATTGATATTCCAGGTAAAAAAGTAAGTGTTTTTGGTGTATCATTGTCAGTAGGTGAAGGAAGTGATAAATTTGTAATGGAAGAAATTGATTTCAAGAAGACAAGATCTACTGCTCATTTACCTTATGAAATGATGGTTATAGGTAATGAAGTTATAGCTTTACACGCAAAATTTAGAATTGCAATTAATTTTCCAGATCTATCTATGATGGGATCTCATAGCTTTATGGGGATCATGGGAGCACCGGGTGATATAGAGGATGCGTTAGAAATGGTTGCACGTGGTGGAAAAAAATAAAAGATTTTTACCAATGTAGGGGACGATTTCTTATCGTCCCCTTTTTTTTAATAAAACAATATCCAAATTTGAAAACACACTGGATCCCCGGATCAAGTCCGAGTATGACATTTATTTTTTTTCAGGGACACGGGCAATAAAATTCATTGCAAACGCCATCACTGCAATTATAATAAATAATGCTGTGAACGAATAATTGTCTGCGATGAATCCAAATATCGGTGCAAATACGATCGTAAATATAGCGGTAAGCTGATTTTCCACAGAGAGCACTGTTGCCCTTTGATCTTTCTCCATCATATCACCGATAACATCTACGAACATCGGTCTTCGTACGTTCTTTAATATATATAGGAAGAAGAAACTCAATGCTATCAATGGTAATAAATTAAAATTTACTGATAAGGCTATAAAAACTGCTGTTAGTCCAAGGATATTCATTGTAATACTCATCAATTTTGCAGACGATCTCTTCTTGTTTAGCTTATATACATTTTTTGAAGCATAAGCACTGAACAGGTATATAAACATATATATCAAAGCTAATGAAATTTTCAGAGTTTGTTTTTCATCCAGATCAAAGTAAACACATAGTGTGCTTGAAGTTATCAAAGCAGCAAGGATAGGTTGGATGTAATCCTTGATACTCGAGAATGTTGCATCAAAGAATGATGATGATGTTATTGTTTTTAATATCTCAGAACTTTTCATAACTCTCTTGAAATGAGTGATACTGTCTGTGAAGAATTCTTTAAAGCTGAATGAATGCCTTACTTTAACATCCAATGAATCAGGATAAGAAGCAATCAGTATCATATCTGCAATGTAAGGTATAACACAGATTATGAAAAGAAATCTAAGTTGTTCGAACTGGAATAAAAATACTATTGAAAGAATAGACGATAAAGCTGATCCTATCATGGAGAACGATCTTGTTCTTCCATAGACAAAAGTTTTATGTTCAAACCAGCCTTTTTGCTCAAGATAAGTCATTATCATTGCTTTATGAGTTCCTGACCGGAAAGCTTCTCCGAGACCAAATGATATCATAGCTATTGAGAATTGCCAGAATTCTGTACTTAAGAAGAATATTATGAAAGAGATTATGTAGAATGTAAAGCAGAGTAGTAGTTCCTTTTTCTTTCCGTAGTTGTCTGCAAGAATACCTGATGGGATCTCAAAGATGAACGACATTGTTTCTCTGACCGAGTATAAAAGTCCTATTTGGAATAGGTTTAGTCCTGATTGCATAAGAAAGATGATCAGGAAAGGTTCAAAGAATTTTAGATTTTTGAAAAATCCGTAGAAACCGAATTTCCATATCTGAGGGTCTTTTTTTATTATGTTGTAGGTTTCTTGCATAGTTGAAAATATAATCTGAGGACAGGGAATAGACAAGATAATTTAAAATGTTCAACCAAATTAAATTCTCCATCCAAAAATGGCGATATCGTAGGGGAGACCTCCCACGGTCTCCCACTTCTGTATTCCGATATAAACA
>JAQIDB010000177.1 GCA_027858225.1 Candidatus Delongbacteria bacterium | reverse complement strand
TTTAAGCTCAATAACCCATTCTTATCGATAATCACTATTGCCCACAACGGTTATGGCAAAAAGCAGTGGTGTCATAACGAGTTAAATCTCCAAGTAACCATTGATGTTTTGCCAATGTTGTTTGTCTGTGGCAGCCCAAAATCCATTAAGATATTTATGGTAATAACAAGATTAATAATTAACATCGTTAACTCCGTTACATTACACAAACTTCACCATCCTTAAATTTACGATGTGGAATTTCATTTTCAATGCAATATTTTACTACATTGGCAATTCTGTCTGATTCAGGATGATTTGATTCAAAGTGTGGAATGAAAGAGTAATCTAAAATATTTAAACCTTCCCAAATAGTATTCGACTTGTTTGAATATGGATTAATGTCTTTATCATCAACGAGTTCAAAACCATTAAGATGTGGGGATAAAACGCAACAACCTGCACTATATCCACCATAGACTAAATTTTCATCCTTGACCAGTCCAGTCAATAAATCGTCAAAACCTGATAATTTCATAGCTCTTCGTAGGATGAAAACATTTCCACCTCGTACCCAGAATGTACCATATTCTTGAATTTTTCGTTTAAGTGCTTCTGTATTTTGAAAATAGTCCTTCAAATCTAGGAACTCAACATCTAAACCCAGTTCGTTTTGGAGGTATAATCCTGATTCTTCCATCGAATCTGATTGGTTGTCATATTTTACATGGTCTACAGCATTTGGAATGTAAGCAACTTTCTTTTTAAGATTTATTAATTCTTTGAGTCTCAGTATTTCTTTACCTATTTTGAACGAGGATAAGTAAAATCTCATCTTTTTCCTTTTTCTCTTTTTTTGGACTATTTTAACCTAATTGGGCTGCCATTGCAAACAACGTCTGAAAATACGACATATGTCGTATTTATTTTCAGATCGTGCCTAATTAAAACGGATATACGAATGTCGTATTTATTTTACGATTAAGGCTAATCAAAACGGATATACGCCATATGTCGTTTTTTTTTCATGTATATTTGCGTTTTGATAAAATATGTTTCTAACTCAATCTTTTTCATTGATTGTGTCATATTTATGTTATAAGTATTGTATGTTACTGAATTTACTAATTGTTTTAGATTTTGTCAAATTATTTAATTGTTTTTTTGCTAATCTCTAAAAAAATTTCTTAAATGTGTCATTAACTTCAACAACTCCACTTTTTAAAACCTTGGCAAATAAAAAATATTTAGGTAGGGGACATTCATTTTGTTCTTTCCCGATAGGGCAGAACTTATAGCAAGTCATTCCGATTTGAGTAATCTCTATCTCCGCAGAGTCACCGATAATAAATTTGTCACCAACTGAGATGTTTGAGATATCTATTCCTGTAATAGTAAGTGTTTCTGAAAAATCACCAGGAATCAGGTCATCTTTAGTACGAACTCTTGGGCAAAATTCTTGTTCTTTAATTTTTCCTACTGAAATAAGAGAAATTTGACGATCTCCGGGTTTATTATAAGTATCACCCTTCAAACCTATATCTTTAAGTAATTCTCCTGATTGAATCTGAAGCTTATTACCCTTTTTCTTTTCAGCTATATTTATAGAATGTATTTTACCTTTCATAACGCTCCTGGATCCCCGGATCAAGTCCGAGGATGACAAATAAATAGACTTTTAGAACAATATAAATTCAGTTGTTTCACCTTCTTTGAGTACAGATAAATCTTCATGTGCTATGAGAAAACCGTCTGCTTTTGAAAGGGACATAATATCCGCCGATCCATTGGAATTAACAGGTGTGATTAGGTACTCATCTTTATTTTTCTTTATCGTTGCAGGAAAGAAATTCCTTCTACCGGATCTTTGTCTAAACTCTTTTGTCAAAGTACCGGTTTTGAACTCTGGATAAATATCGGAAAGAGAACTCATCTTTTTTACCGCAGTAGTAACGAACAATGTAAATCCAACAAAATTTGATAAAGGATTTCCAGGTAGCCCAAATACTAAACCATTAGAATGTTTCCCGAAAAATAAAGGTTTCCCAGGTTTGATCTTTACTTTATGGAATACTTTATCAACTCCCGATTCTTTTAACATGCCCGGAACAAGGTCAAATTCGCCCATAGACACTCCACCTGAGATTAAGAGGATGTCATACTCTAAGCCTTTCATAATTGCTTTTTTCAACGTTTCCTTGGTATCTACAGCTATCCCAATATATTCTGCATCATAATTCAAATCATTACACATTGCTTGAAGCATTTGCCCGTTGCTATTATAGATCTGTCCAGATTTTAGT
This sequence comes from Candidatus Delongbacteria bacterium, assembly GCA_027858225.1. Lineage (GTDB taxonomy): Bacteria > UBA4055 > UBA4055 > UBA4055 > UBA4055 > WTAK01. The sequence continues at coordinate 58,848 of JAQIDB010000177.1, read as the reverse complement.
TCTTCTCCGGGTTCTATTATCTCACTTCCAGTGTTTAAAATTGCAATTTTAGGTTTTCTGATCACTTTTATATTTTTATATCCAGCGGCTGAGATCAATGCTATATGTGATGACTTTAGTAAAGAACCTTTTTCTAAAATCAAAGCTCCTTTCGAAATATCTTCACCCTTTTGACAAACATTAGTACCAGTGGTTAAATTTTTATTGAAGTTGATTAACTCACCTTCCTTTTCGGTATTTTCAATAGGTATTACAGTGTCTGTTGAATCAGGAAGGGGAGCACCAGTCATAATACTAATACATTCATCAGATCTTACTTCACCAGTAAAAAAATCTCCAGCTGCTACAATCCCAATATTTTTCAATTCTATCTTTGTGTAATCCTTAAGATCATTTTTGAAAGCATAACCATCCATAGCCGATTTAACAAAAGGGGGCATATCTAAAGGAGAATAAATATCTTCATCAAGAATATATCCAACAGAATCCACTACAGGAACTGAAGTAGAGTTAAGAGTTTGAGCAATTTCTCCTACGAGTTCTAAAGCTATATTAAAATCTATCATGTGAATCTCCAAGAATTTATATGTTTTTTGTAATGACCAAAAGTTTTTTTCTCATTAAATACAGATAATCAATATAACACGGGATGGGATAAAAAAAAATAAATTTCTTAGTGTTTTATTGCAGTAACTAATTGTATATTTATAGATACATAAGAATGTGAGAGATCAAATGTCAATTAACGATATAAAATATTATTTCTCTGATTTTGCAAGTTCTGATATTGAAGAATTAATGCTATTTTGGGAAGCGACCGGTGTTGGAGGGAAGCATAGAGGGGATAATTCAGAGATCATTTTGAATTCTGTTGAAAATGGTGGTCGATTGATATTAATGAAACTGGATACAACAAATGAGATAATTGGTAGTGCATGGGTTACAACTGATAAAAGAAGAACTTATCTTCATTATTTTGCAATATCTAAGGAATATAGAGGAAAGGGATTTGCTAACGAATTAATGGATGTAGTTATGGATCATGCTCAATTACTTGGTTTACAATTTAGACTTGAAGTTCATGAAGATAATATTCCAGCACTTGAATTGTATAAAAAGTATGGATTTGATTATTTGGGAGATTACAATATTTACATAAATAGAAATTTACAAAAGAAATAATTTTAAGGAAAATATTATGAAAAGAATTATTAGCACAAGTAATGCGCCAGAAGCAAAAGGGCCATATAATCAGGCAGTTGAAGTAAATGATACGCTATATGTTGCAGGTCAAATAGGAATGATCCCCGAAAATGGAGTAATTGTAGATGGTGGGATCAAAGCTCAGACTAAACAAACATTAGATAATATCAGAGCTATATTGAATGAAGCAGGATATACATTTGGTGATATTGTAAAATGTACATGTTTTCTTACTGATTTCAACGAGTACAAGGAATTTAATGAAGTATATGGAGAGTATTTTTCTGCGGATGCTCCTGCCAGATCTACTTTTGGGATCAGTGCTCTTCCTGTTGGAGTTAAAGTTAAAATCGATTGTATCGCTGTTAAATAATATGTTGACTGTTAGAAGAAAGGATTGAAGAGCTTTTCTTCTTTTAAAGTAGTATGCCTTCCGTGACCAGGCAGAATTATTGTTTTATCGTCTAAAGGTAGAATTTTAGTTTTTATAGATCTGAAAATTGTTTTTTCACTTCCACCATAGAGGTCACATCTTCCAATAGAACCTGCAAATAAGGTGTCTCCTGCAATTAAAACATTGTTGTTAAGGAAACAGCAGCCTCCCAGAGTATGCCCCGGAGTATGCAATATTTTAAATTCTAAAGTTCCAACATTAATAATATCTTTTTCTGTAAGAAGTTTATCGGGCTTTATTTTTATTGATTTTCCAGTTAAAGCCGAGTAGTTTTTATTAGGATCTAAAAAATATTCTTCTTCATCTTTATGCGCCCACATAGGGATGCTAAATTTTTGTTTTAGCTCTGGAATAGCTCCAATATGATCGTGGTGACCATGCGTGTTAACTATCAATTCAGGTATCGCATTAATGTTTTTCAGATATTTGATGAGTTTTTTAGGTTCATCTCCTGGATCAAAGATTATTGCCTTTGATGTTTCAGGACATTTTGCAATAATACAATTTTCAGCAATATCACCGACTTGGAGAATATGAAATATTTTATTTACTATCATTTATTTGATCAACTTATATTTTGTTAGTATTTTAGTTAAATGCTTAATATTATCTTCAGATAATTCAGTTAATGGAAGTCTTGTTGGTCCTGTTTCAAGCCCGAGTAGTTCCATTGCTTTCTTAACAGGTATTGGATTTGTGTCAATAAACATAGTTTGACATAGCTCATTCGTATATTTTGCGAGCTGCAATCCTTTTTTATGATTACCATCTAGCATTGCATGCACAAGCATGCTCATTTGCTTAGGAATAATGTTTGAAGTGACACTGATACCACCTTTTCCTCCAAGAGCCATCATTGAATAAATCAGATCATCCTCTCCTGATAATATTGATATTTTATCTTCTACTGCAAAAATTATTTTTTGAACCTGTGACATCGATCCACTAGCTTCTTTTAAAGCGATAATATTTTCATGAATTGCTAGTCTTTCTACTGTTTCAGGCAATAAATTTACTCCTGTGCGAGATGGTACATTATACATTACGATAGGAATTGGTGATTTTTCTGCAACTTCTGAAAAATGTCTATATAATCCTTCTTGGTTAGGTTTATTATAGTATGGGGTGATAACTAAAGCAGAATCGGCTCCAACTTGAGAAGCCATCTTACAAAGAGAGACTGCCTTTGCAGTATCATTACTTCCACATCCGGCAATAACTTTAATATTATGAAAGTCTGCAAACTCAACGCAGATCTCAAAGATCTCTTGAAATTCTTTCTCAGAAAAGGTAGGATTTTCTCCCGTCGTTCCACCAGGAACGATACCATCTACTCCTCCGGCAGCTTGGAATGCTATTAATTCTTTAAGTTTTTGTTTATTTAAACTTCTATCATTTTTGAATGGTGTTACGATAGCAGTATATAATCCTTGCATAGTTATTTCTCCACTTGTAATTTGATATCTTCAAATATACTTTAATTATGTCAAAAAGAAAAAACAATTTATTCCTCTTGAAATATTTCAAACAATGATATAATTTATATTAAATGTTACGTGAACTGAAACGCTTATGAAACGATTACTCACAAAAGAAACGATACTAATCGTACTTTTCTTGCTGTCAGCAAGTTTAATTATGCTTGGAGTTTTTTATTATGATATGTCTACAGAACTATCAACGAATGAAGATAATACGATTAATAAGATACGTAATGAATACAAAATAGTAGTTTTAAAGTATGAAAGTATGGCAAAATTTTTGTATTCATACATAGACAGTCGTGAAGATCTAAAGGAAATATTTTATAGGTCCTCAAGAGAGAAAAATTCGATAAAAAAGCATTTTATCAGAGAAGAATTTATTGATGCGATAACTCCATTCTATGAGGAAGTTAAAAGACATGAATTCTACGATATACAACTTCATTATGAAGATGGAACTAATTTTCTTAGGATGAAGCAAAATGAAAAATATGGAGATAAAGTACAAGCTTCAAGGAAAACGATATTAAGTTCTAATAGACAAAAAAGATATTCTTCAGGGTTAGAACAAGGTCGGTTTGTCAGTGCTTACAGATATACTTTTCCAATCTTTTTCAATGGAGAGCATATTGGTTCTATTGAGTTTTCAGTTTCTCTTCAAACGATAACGGAAAGCCTATCAAGTTTATTTGATAGCAATTATCAGATAATACTAAATAAATCAAAAAATGATCTTAGAGTACTAGATCAAACCAATTGGTGTCATAGTGAAGATTTTTATATTTTGGGGTATTCAAGCAGAAATATTGAAGAAATTATTAAGAGATGTGATCAGAGGTCAGTTGTCTTAAAAAAAATCAATAATCTTGAAAGTTTCACCAATCACCTTACCTATGATAGAAAAGAATTTATAGCAGGTTTTTTATCCATAGTGAGTTCTGGAGGAGAGAAAATTGGGTATTTGATAAAAATAAAAGAAAGTAAAGAAATTAGCGAAATTCACGATACATTTCAATTGAATTCCGCTATTAATATCCTAATATCATTGATGTTGATAATATTGATTATTTCTTATAACAATGCTCAAGGCAGGATAAAAGAAATTAAAATGTTTGATGCAATGGTCGTTACAGCGAATCATGAAATTAAACAACCACTTTCTATCATTACAGCATATATCGAAATTCTGGTTAATGATGATAATATTGATAAAAAGACGAAAGTTAAATTAAGAAAGATATGGGCTAATGCTGACAAGATAAATTATATTTTGGAAAAATTGAAAAATATTGAAGATCCTGAATATGTGGATTATGCAAATTTTACAAAAATGATTGATATACAAAATAAAAACAAGAGTTCAATCGAAGGCTAATTTATTTGTAAAATTTCTATTTGAATTTACCCTTTATTACATAAAGATTAAAAAAATAAAATAATTTTTGCTTATTAATTATTAATGGCATAGTTTTCCTACTCAAAAATTGGGTAGTTAATTATAATGAAAGATGTAGTTATATATACAGATGGTGCTTGTAGTAATAATCCTGGACCAGGAGGATGGGGTGGAATTATTCTTTACGAAAATCATAGAAAAGAGATTTCAGGGTTCGAAGAAAATACTACAAATAACGTTATGGAACTTAAAGCTGTAATAGTATCCTTGAAGGTATTAAATAAAAATTGTAATGTAAAAATTTATACAGATTCAAAATACATTGTGGATTCTATAACTAAATGGGTATTTAATTGGCAAAAAAATGGATGGAGAACTTCTAAAAAAGAGCCTGTAAAGAACAAGGAACTTCTTGAAGAAATTCTTAACTTATCTAAATTACATAATATCGAATGGCATTGGGTCAAAGGTCATGATGGGAATCAATTAAATGAAGACTGTGATCAACTTGCGAAGCATCAGATAATAATAAATACAATCAACTAAAAGTGAAGCATCAGATAAAATTGATGCGACCAACTAAAAGGGTTAATTCTTAATATGACAGTATTTCACCTTAAAAATAGAAGGAAGACAAGAGAATATTTACTAATGTTCTTTTATAGTAAAGAAATAGAAGGATTTAAATTTGATCAAATCGAACCTCATATCGCTGAATATTTTTGGTCTATTAGTAATTTAATTGAAGAAGATGATTATGAACTTATTAAGGAACATATTTTAGATATTTTCAATTCTGTAAAGATAACTAAACTGGAATCGGATGATAAAATAAGCTTCAATATTCCAGGAACAAGTAAAGAACTTACCATGGATTTTGGAGAAATGGATAAAGAGAACATAAAAGATGGTTTTCTCTCCTATTCTTATAAATTAGCAGAATTGTTAGAAATAAACAAAAGTAAAAATACCGTACAAACAATAAAAAATAATGAAGAAAAGAGTAATCTTGTTTTTTTTAAATCATATTTTAAAAAGTATGAAAAAAACCTAATTGAAATTGATAAAGTAATTGAACAAAAATTAGAAAATTGGGATTTTGCGAGAGTTTCAATTATTGATAAGCTCATAATTAGGATGGGGGTTGTTGAATTTCTTTATTTCCCTGAGATTCCTGAGAAAGTAATAATAAATGAAGCTATTGAACTTGGTAAAAAATTCAGTTCTGAAAAAAGTAACGTTTTTATCAATGGTATCTTGAATAAATTAAAAGATGAACTTAGAGAACAAAACAAAACAAATTAAGGTATTTTATGAAAATTGCTATTATATCAGACATACATTCAAACCTTGAAGCTTTAACAGAAGTGTTAAAAGAGATTGAACGTATTAAAGTTGATGAGATATACTGTTTAGGCGATATCGTAGGATATGGTCCTAAGCCGAATGAATGCATTGATCTAATAAAATCAGTTACCGATAAAGTGGTTGTAGGTAACCATGATAGTGCGGTTATAAATCAAACGGATATGATGTTATTCAATTCTTATGCCAGGGAATCTACCGAATGGACTAGGAGAATGATTTCGGATGAGAACTATGAATATCTTTTAAAATTACCTTTGAAAATATCGGAGAATGATCTTTTATTTGTTCATTCTACACCCTTGATACCAGAAGATTGGAATTATATTCTTACTCAACATAGTGCAGAGAAACATTTCAATTATTTTACAGAGCAAGCTTGTTTTATTGGACATTCTCATAGGCCTGAAATGTTTAGATCAATAGATGATAGATTGATTATCAATGTTGGTTCTGTAGGTCAACCAAGGGATGGAAATTCTAAATCAAGTTTTGTCGTATTTGGAACAGAAGATGGTGAGTACGAATTAGTAAGAAAAGAGTATGATATAAAAAGTGTTTACAAGAGTATTGTTAAAGCCGGTCTGAATGAATTTCTTGGTGAGCGATTAATGGTTGGAAGATAGTTACTTCTAATTGAACGATTAATGGTTGGAAGATAACAGCTTGTAAATTGATTATATAGATGAATTTAAATATTAAGAAGAAAACGGATACCTATGATAAGTTACATATTAAACAAACTATTTGGTTCGAAGCAAGATAGAGAAGAAAAAATCTATAGACCGCTTATTGAAAAAGTGAATGTACATAGTAATTCTTTCAAAGATCTGACCGAAGAGCAATTAAAAGATAAAACTAACGAATTCAGGTCGCGATTACTTAAGGGTGAAACTGAAGAAGATATCATGCTTGAAGCTTTTGGTGTTGTGAAAGAGACCTGTGTGAGAATGGTTGGTACTTCTTGGGAAATTGATGGAAGAGTGCAAGAATGGAATATGATCCCTTACGATGTTCAAATAATGGGAGGTATAATACTTGCTAGAGGTGCAATTACTGAGATGGCTACCGGTGAAGGTAAAACTTTAGTTGCTTTATTTCCGGCATATTTAAATGCGTTGTCAGGGAAAGGTGTTCATATTGTTACAGTAAATGATTACTTGGCCAAAAGAGACAGTGACTGGATGGGGCATGTTTTAGAATATCTAGGCTTAACAGTCGGTGTTATTACTTCAGATACAAAAAACCCTGAATTGAGAAAACTGGAGTACAAAAAAGACGTTCTTTATGGTGTGAATCATGAATTCGGGTTTGATTATTTAAAAGATAATATGGTTATAGATGTTGAAGACATGGTTCAAAGAGGATTTAATTATTGTTTGATCGATGAAGTAGATTCTATATTGATTGATGAAGCAAGAACTCCTTTAGTAATATCAGGTGCTGTGTCTAAGCAAAACGATCAAAGGTTCGATCAATTAAAACCTAAAGTTTTTGATCTTGTAAGAGAGCAAACAAAGTTAGTTAATAAATATATTTCAGATGCTGAAGAGCTAATGAAAAATGAAGAAGAAAGCTCTCAGGCTACTTTTTTAATTTTAAAAGCTTCCAAAGGTTCTCCGAAGAACAGAAAGTTACTCAAGTTATTATCTTTACCTGGTGTGAAAACAAAAATTTTAAAATTAGAAAACGATCTTCTCAGAGATAAGAATTTCCAACAGGTTACAGAAAATTTATTTTATACTCTAGAGGAAAGATCACATACTGTTGACCTTTTTACCACAGGACATGAATTTTTAGCTGGTTCAGGTGGCGATGTTAATATGTTTATTATACCTGATATGTCAACTGAACTGCAAAATATAGAGAAAATGGAAATATCATCTGCTGAAAAAGAGGAAATGACAGAAGTGCTTCACAACGATTATGCAGAAAAAAGTGATAAGATTCACACTATCCATCAGTTACTGAGAGCATATGCAATGTTTGAGAGAGATGTTGATTATGTTGTTCAAGAAGGTAGGGTAATAATCGTAGACCAATCCACGGGACGTTTAAAGTACGATAGTAGATTTAGCAATGGTATGCATCAAGCTATCGAAGCAAAAGAAGGTGTGAAAATTGGCGAAGACACACAAACAGTAGCATCGATCACATATCAGAATTATTTTAGAATGTATAAAAAACTAAGTGGCATGACTGGTACAGCCGTTACGGAAGAAGGAGAATTTTTTGAAATATACAAGTTACCTGTTTCTCTTGTTCCAACGAATGTTCCTATTATAAGAGAAGATTTCGAAGATTACATATACATGACGAAAAAAGAAAAATATGATGCTGTAATTGAAAAAGTAATTAAGCTTAGAAAAGAAGGTAGGCCCATACTATTGGGTACTCCGGATGTGGATGTTAGTGAAATAATGCACAGACTACTAAATCAAAGAAAAATCCCGCACAACCTTCTAAATGCAAAGAATCACGCAAAGGAAGCACAAATTATCAGAGATGCCGGAACTTCAGGAACAATTACGATAGCAACTAATATGGCTGGTAGAGGTACAGATATTAAGTTGGAAAAAGATGTAATTGAAAAAGGCGGATTGGCTATAATTGGTTGTGAAAGACATGATTCAAGACGAATAGATAGACAGTTAAGGGGAAGAGCAGGTAGACAAGGAGATCCGGGTTCCTCAAGATTTTATGTTTCCTTGGAAGATAATCTTATGAGAATATTTGGCTCTGAAAGAATATCTGGAATTATGGATAGATTTGGAAGAAAAGATGGAGAGCCGATAGAACATTCTTGGATTACAAAATCTATTGAAAGAGCTCAAAAAAGAGTTGAAATGCATAATTTTTCAATGAGAAAGCATATCATTCAATATGACGATGTAATGAATAAAAAGAGAGATGTAGTTTATCTAAGGCGTAGAGCAGCATTGATTAAAGGTGCAATAAGCGCAGGAATTGATGTTCCTTTTGCACGAGAATATGGAGTAGACCCTGATGAGAGTATTTTTAAAGAAGTTGAAGATATGGTTGAAGATTATATAAAAGAGGTTGTTTTAACCGCTACTTCTGCTTCTAAATCTGCTGAAAATTGGGATTTTGATTATCTTAACGATAATTTAATGAAGACAATGCTTATCAGTATAGATAAAAATGACGAAACGATCAACTCACCTGATGAATTATTTGATAAATTGTATGATTTGTCCATAGTTAAAATAAAGAAAAAGCAGAGTATCGTTGGGGATAAATTATTTGATTTTTTAGCAAGGATCGCAATTGTTAAAATAATGGATAGAAATTGGCAGGAGCACCTAAGAGAGGATGATGACCTTAGAAGTGGAATCAGCTTAATGGCTCACGCACAGAAGGATCCGTTGATAGAGTATAAAAGAAAGTCTTTTGAATCTTTTAAAGAAATGTTACTAAAAGTAAATCAAGAAGCTTTAGAATTTATTTTTAAAGCTAATATTGAGGTTCAAAAATCGGAAGAAGAAGAAAGGAAGCAAGAAGAAAAAGAAAGAGTCTCATCTTTAAAGCTGGATAATAAGGATCAAAAGAAACAACCAGTTGTGAAGAAAAGTGAAGAAAAAATTAAAAGAAACGATCCTTGCCCTTGTGGCAGTGGGGAGAAATATAAAAACTGTCACGGTAAATAATTTTAAAGGTTAAGTATAAGGGATAATAAATGAGCAAAGAATTAGTTATTTTAGAGTCACCAGGGAAAGTGAAAGCAATAAGTAAATATTTAGGGCCTTCATATAATGTGATCGCAAGTAATGGACACATCATTGATTTACCATCAAAAGAATTAGGTGTAGATGTCGAAAATGATTTTAAACCTACTTATAAGGTTATTAATAATTCAGGACAAGCAGCGAAAATCTTAAAGAAAATTGAATCTCTTGCAAAAACAAGCAGCAGAATTTTAATTGCAACTGACCCTGATAGAGAAGGAGAAGCGATTGGATGGCACATTGCAAATAGATTAAAAAATTGTAGCGATAGGATTTTTAGAATTAGCTTTAACGAGATAACTAAAAAAGGTATTCAGGCTGGACTGCAGAATGAAGGTAAAATCGATACAAATTTGGTCGATTCTCAGCAGGCAAGGCGAATAATGGATAGATTAGTTGGATATAAAGTAAGTCCTTTTTTATGGAAGACCGTTTCAAATGGCTTAAGTGCTGGAAGGGTACAATCAGTAGCTCTGAGAATAATATGTGAAAGAGACAATGATATAAATTTATTTAATCCTGAAGAATATTGGACAATAAAGGCCGATTTTAGTAGTAATAAGGAATCTTTTACTGCTGATCTTGTAAAGATAGAGAATAAGGATTTTAAGCTAACAAATAAAGATGAAGCAAAAAAAATAGAGAATGAAATTAACGAACAAATTTTCAAAGTATCAAACATTACAAAGAAGAAAGTTAAAAAATCACCAACGTCACCTTTTATTACATCTACTTTATTACAGGCAGGTGTAAATAAATTGGGTTATTCATCAAAGAAAGTAATGCAAATAGCTCAACAATTATATGAAGGTATCGAACTTGGTACTAAGGGTGTTGTGGGTTTAATCACTTATATGCGTACTGACTCAACTAGAATTTCTACTGAAGCAATTGATGAATTAAGAGATTTTGTGACTAAAAAGTATGGTGTTGATTATGTTGTAAATAAGACAAGAAAATTTAAATCGAAAAAGAACATTCAAGATGCTCATGAGGCTGTAAGGCCTACAAGTGTAAATTATGAACCGAAGAAGATACAACATTTTTTAACGAAAGATCAATTTAGGGTTTATCAACTTATTTGGGCAAGATTTGTTGCTACACAAATGAAAGATGCATTGTTTGATCAAACTGTAGTTGATATTGATGGTGGTAAATTTAAATTTAGAATTAGTGGAAGAGTAAATGTGTTCAAAGGATTTCTTCAGGTACTTTCTAATGATAGTACAAGTACAGATAAGGAGAATGAAAGTTCTTTAAAGTTGCCTAAGAACATTGATGTAGGTAAAGAATTAAATGTCGATAAGGTTCTTCCTGAAGAGCACTTTACAAAACCACCGGCAAGATTTAACGAAGCTTCTATAACTAAAGAGCTGGAAGATGACGAAATTGGAAGGCCTTCAACTTATGCAACTATTATTGAAAGGTTAATAGTTCAGAAGTACATTGAAAAATCTGAAAAAAAGCTTATTTCAACAGAATTAGGAAATATTGTTAATAAGTTACTAATAGAAAATTTTTCTGAAATATTTAATATTAAATTCACAAAAAAGATGGAAAAGACTCTAGATAAGATTGCGTATGGCGAAATAGAAATGTTAGAATTGTTGAATAAATTTTATAAACCATTTGAAAAAACACTGGAAACTGTTAATGCAAAAAGATCTGAAATAAAGAAAACAGCACAGCAGCTGACTGGAGAGAAATGTCCAACATGTAAATCGGGTGATTTGATTATTAAGTGGGGGAAAAACGGAAAATTTATTGCCTGTAATAATTTCCCTAAATGTAAATATACTTCTTCTCTTGATGATGAAGATCCAAAAGCTAGAAAAGAAATTGAGATCGTTGGAAAATGTGATAAATGTAATAAGGGAAACTTAATCGTTAAGTATGGTAAATTTGGCAAATTTGTAGCCTGTGATAATTATCCGGAATGTAAAAATATTATTTCTGAGGAAATAAATGTAAGTTGCCCAACTGAAGGCTGTGACGGTCATGTAAAAAGTAAAATTACAAAAAAGGGCAAAAAATTCTATGGTTGCAGTAACTTTCCTAAATGTACTTTTGCTACTTGGAACAAACCTATAAATAAAAAATGTGATAAATGTGGACATCCAATTCTTGAAGAAGTAAATGATGTAAGAGCTAAAAGTACTTATTATATTTGTCCAAGTTGTAAAGAAAAATATGATACAATCTAATTAGAATATTTGAGTTATATTGCGGTCATAAACAAAAAAAAAAATCTTGACAAGTAGATAGCTTTAGGTTTATATTCAAAACTGATAGTTTTTTAATAATGAAAACAGGTATGATTATGCGTAAAATTGCAGTTCTATCGTCTAAAGGTGGAACGGGTAAGACAACAACATCAATAAATCTCGCACATGGATTAGCTTTAATGGGGCGAAGTGTATTGTTAGTTGATAGCGATCCGCAAAATACGATTGGTATCGTTTTTAATGTTAATCCTGAAAAAACTCTATGTGATCTCCTACTTAAAAGAAGAACGAGCATTACAAAAGTGAGAGAGAAACTTCATATTATTACTTCTGGTGGTAAACAGCTAGTCGATACAGAAGTAAAATTAACCAAAAAATTTGGTAAAGAATACAAACTTAAAAAAAATCTTTCTCATTTAGAGGGAGTAGATTATATAATATTAGATTGTGCACCATCTATAAATTTAATAAATGTAAATGTGCTGACATACTGTGATGAGGTAATTATTCCTATTGCAATGGATTTTTTGTCTCAGATAGGTGCAAATCAAATATTAGGTATGATTGATAATATTAGTAAATCATATAACAAAAACCTTGATATTTTAGGTGTATTACCTGTGTACTATAATGAAAAAAGAAAAATATCGTTAGAAACCGTATCAATTCTGAAAGAATTTTTTAAAGAGAAATTGTTTAATACATACATAAGAGAAGATGTTAATCTGAAAGAAGCTCCTAGTTTTATGAAAACAATTTACGAATATGCACCTGATTCAATGGGTGCCCAAGATTATTTTAAATTAGCACAAGAAGTTGATAGTAGATAAATAAAAGTTTTAAGGTATATTTTATGACTAATGATCCTCAAAATGATTCAAAGAGCTTAGGTCGAAATATTTTCGCTGAAAATAAAGCACCACTAAGTACAAAAAAAGAGGAAAACAAAAAAACTGAAGAGCAGCAACCTTCTAAAGAAAAAAGTATGGGAAGGAATATGTTTTCAGAACCTGCTAAGGATCTTGCAGAAAGTGGAAATGATGAATTTAATATAATTGAAGATACATCACCTAATAAAATAAATACAAGTGCGAAAAAAGTATCAAAATCTTTAGGTAAGTCAAAGGAAATAAATGCTATTCATATTACAGATAAAAATATTATTTTTGCACAGACGTTTTACGATGGCTCAATCTACAAATTGATTAATTTACAAGTTGTACCAATAGAATTGCCAAAGCTTACTGAAGAGAATGTTTTTAAAGATAAAGAAGATCCCGAGATTGCGATAAAAAGAATCCAATTAGAAGCGATTGAAAAAGTTTTTAATAGAGCTGGAGTAAGCAAAAATAATCCTTTAATTGTTTCAGCATTAAGCGGTAAAAATATTATTGTTAAAGAGGTCTTTCTTAAAAACACACCGGAAGAAAATATTGAACTTGAATTGCCAAGTGCTTTGCCATCACCATTTGATGCGTTTAGTAAATATGAGTACGAAGTGTTGAGTTCTACTGGAACGGAGCATAGACTTTTGGCTTCAATTGTAGATAGTAAGTTGTTTTTTGGATTACAAAGTATTTTAATTACTGCAGGTGTTGAATGTAAAATTTTAGATGTTGATAAAATGGCTCTTATAAATCTCTATCAAGAATCGGTTAATCCTCCAATAGGTACGGTAGCTTGTATTATTGACATTGGGGAGAATAGTTCGAATATAATAATTGTCCCAAATGGTAATGAAGAACTTTACATTAGAAGTATTGATTTTACAAATGATCAGTTTCAGAAAATGCTTCAAAAAAATAGAGATATTTCTTCAGAAGAGACAGTGAAAATGTTAAAGACTAGGAATTTTTACGATTATATTACGAAGGCTTTTGAGTCCGAAACTACTGAAAACCTTAACCAACACTATCCTGTAAAAAAATATATTAGAATGCAATTGTTAAGAGAATTACAGAAAACGTTCCAGTATTATTCAGGACAAAATCATAATAAAATACCATCGAAGATTTACATCACTGGAAAAGCAGTTGGGATGTATAAATTTTCACAATTTATTACAAAGAATACTGATATTTCTTGTGAGACTCTAGACGTTGCCGGATTTTTTGAAGGAGATGAGGTAGTAAAAAATTATGCAAAAGAAACTCAAGAAGCTTCATATATTTGCTTAGGATTAGCATTGAGATACGAATAATAAATGGCTATAACTTAGGATTATAAATTAGTATGTACAAATTCAATTTTTTACAAAAAATAAATTTAGAAAAGCGTGAAACATCAAAAAAGAATAAGTTTATTACTACTGTTTTTATGATGTCTATTACAGCTCAATTGATTTTATTGGGATTGTTGTTTTTAAAATCATTAAGTGTGAACTCTAGTTTTCAAGAAGCTGTAATTAAAAAAAATGATTATGAAAAACAAACTAAAGAATTTCGGAATAAAGATTTTTTTGGATATAAAAAAATAAACCATGTTTATAATGCTCTAATTTCTAAACGGCAATTAACATTTATATTTAAATCATTCGAAACTTCACTAGATACTACTATGATAGTGAATAGATTTAGCTATGATGAGCCTAAGATAAGGCTGGATATTATTTCCAGAACAAAAGGAAGTAAGTCTAAGTTGATGAGTGATATAAATAAGTTAAGAAGTACTATTAGTGAAAAGTTGCTTGCAGATAACTATATTCAAAAATCGTCAAATATTGAATTAATTAAAGGTCCTGATTTGGATGACAAAGGCGAAAACGATGATGGCACTCAGTATTGGTCTTTTAGTTATTCCATTGATATGAAAAGACCCAAAGTTAATGTGAAAAAGAAAAAAAAGAAAAAAAATCAAAAAGTTAATATTTAACTTAAAATTATGACAAATAACAAGGGATTATGAAAAGAGAATACTTATTTATACTAATAACAATTGCTGTTGCTATATCGGGATTGATATATAAAGGAATGTTTGTCTCTGATACATTAAATGAAACTCAGACTATGATTATTGAGAATAATGATCAGCATGCAAAGTTTATAAGGGATACAATTGTTCAGCGTAATTGTGTTGGTCTTACTAAGATATACGAAATCAATAAAAGAGATGATAGGAATTATGGAGAAATTATTGCAGAACTGTTGAAAAAAACAGAGGATATTTTCAAAGAATCTAGGATTGAGTATGATGTGAATGATATAAATCAAGAACAACAAGATGATAAGAACATAAATTGGAGAAACGGAACGGAAACTTTCTATATCAATGTTGATTTTAGGGCAAATTATACAGATTTAATTAGATTTATCAATATCATTGAGGAAAATCAATTGTTGATTAATATAAACTTGTTAAATTATTTTAGAGCAAGGCCAACTACTACAGATAGAACTAAAAAGATACTTGATGAATTTTCTTTTAAAACTCCTTTAGATATCAAGATAAGTTTAGAATATATAAAATTTTTATAACTTGGGATAATCTTTTACAATGAAAAATTTTGAAAAATTACAAATTGTTGTTATTATTATTTCTTTGATTGCGATTGCAGTCACGGCTTTACAAGTAACTACAATGAACACTGAAATTAAGGATGAGAGTCAGAGCAAGTATCAAGCAAGTGTTGATAGCGTTATGTATGCAGACAGTGTTTCTGTTAGATTTCGTTCAAGCAAGTTCTTCGCAAAAAGAGATATTGGGAATTTTAAAATAAAGAAAATAGAAAAAGTTGTAGAGAAAATAGAAAAAATAGAAAAAGTCGAAACATACTGGGTAAAAACAGGAATTAAATTATACAAGAAAGATAAAGTTGGATTTGCTATGTTTTTTGATGATAAAGCGACATTTAATATTGATGGAAAAAATCAAAAACTTAAGGTTGGGGATAAGTTAATTGTTGGTCAAATAATAATGAAACAAAAATATAAGAATTCAAATAAATTTACGGGAAGTAGTAAATTCGGTAAAGAATATGCTGGCAAGGTATTGGCAATAGCTGCTCGTTATGTTTATGTTGAACATTTTAAGACAAACTTAGCTATAAAGTATAAACCTAACCAAGATGCAACTTCTGTGTCTAAGGATTTGGTTCCTGCAGAATCAACAAAAAAACAAGATTCGGATACTAACAATACCAATGATGAACCAGATGATAATGGTGGAAGAAGAAGAAGATAAGTTGTATTTAATAATTATTATAACAAATTTCAGATAGTGTATAAGTCGTAAAAATATATTACTAAATAAAGGAGACAGATTATGAAGAAATTAATCGGGATGTTCCTAATGTTAAGTATCATTAGCTTTGCCTTTAGTTCTAAGCTACTATATGATACAACATCTGATAATTTCAAAACACCAATTTCTTTGACAGCTCTAGATCAATCGGTATCACAAGTATTGGATGCTCTTGCTGAAAGGGCAGGAGTAAACTTAGTTCAGAGTGCGGAAACGGTAGACAAGAAAGTAACACTTACTTTGAATGATATTCCTATTAAAGATGCATTGGATCTAGTAGTAAGAGCAACTGATTTAAGTTATCAGATAATTGATAATTCGATAATTGTTGCTTCAGAGGAGAAATTAAACAGAGAAATTGGTTTGAGCACATCAGTTTATGATTTGCAGTATGCTGATGCAAAATCAGTAAAAAAAATGCTGGCGGATATTTCAAAAAACATTCAAGTTGATGATTTGGGTAACAGAATTATTTATCAAGCTAGTCCTAAGGTAGCGAAAGAGATTGAGAAGGTTTTGATTAGAATTGACAGACCTCTTCAACAGGTTTTGTTTAAAGCAAGAATAAAAGAAGTTGGAAATGAATCTGGTGAAAGATATGGTATTGAGTGGGAAAAGATAAATAATTACTCCACTACTATTAGAGAAGGTGCATTTCAAGATTATGGAGATTGGACTTATAATGAAGGTGATAACACATATGAATTTGATTATGATGATACAGCTACTCCTGTTAGAAATTTAACTGGAAACTATACAGATGCTGATACATATAACTATTTTAGTCGTACCTCATCATTTGCAAATGAAACTACAGCAGGATTAACAAATCCATGGCATAGAGTAATTGGACAAGAGTATGTTTTGAGTTTAGACTTTATGAATAGAGATAATGATGCAACGATACTTGCAGAACCTGAAATTGCAACTTTAAACAATAAAGAAGCATCTGTTCTCATTGGTGATATCGTTCCATATACAGTGACTTCTATTCAAGATGGAGCTAGTAAACAATCAGTACAAAAAGAAGAAGTAGGTATTAAGCTAAAAGTTAGACCGATTATAAATGAAGAGAATGATATTACAGTTGAATTACATTGTGAAGTATCATCGATTTTTGGATGGGTTGGTCCTAACTCTGAAATACCTTGGGTTAAAGTTAGATCCGCGGATACGACAGTAAGAGTTAGAGATGGCCAAACAATTAGAATTGCCGGTATGCTATTAGAAGATGAAACATACACTGTTAATAAGGTACCATTACTTGGTGATATTCCTTTCTTAGGTTATTTTTTCCAGCATCAAGTGAAGACTAAGAAAATTACAAATCTAATAATAGAAGTTACTCCTTATATTATGATTGATGGAGAGATCGTTCTTGATGAAGAAGAGGAATTTGAATAACATAATGAATAGAAGGGGCAGAACGAAAGTTCTGCTTCTTTTTTTTATATCATTAATATTTTTCAACTGTACTCACACTAAAAGTGTGAGTTTTATTTATACAGGAAAAAGTAATGGTATTCTAGAAAATTGTAATTGTCCAAAGAATAAATATGGTGGACTACTTAATCGTTTGTATTTCTTTGAAAGTAATAAAGATTCAGTGGACGTTTTTTTAGATGCAGGGGATGTTTTTTCCAACCGGAATGACCCAAACTTAAATAAAATTATCTATAAAATATTACCAAAATTTCAATACACTGCTATTTCACCAGGTGAATTAGACCTGGAAATGATAAGTAGAATTGATAATATTCTAGTTTCCCAAAATATTTATGGTGTTAACAAAGAAATGTTTCTTAAAATAGATGATATAAGTATTTGTATAACTGGGGCTATAGATCCTGAGTTTGTTAAGTTCGATAAGAATAATTTAATAAACACAGAAATTAAGTTAGCTGATATAAACAATTATACTTCAGATTTAAAATCCAAATGTGATGTATTGATATTTTTATCACACTTAGAATTAGAAAAAGAAAGAACATTTTTTGTAGAAAATACTAATATTGATATAATGATATCAGGACATAGTGGAATAAAAACATATGAAAATTTTGAAAATAGGATATATGTTTCTCCGGGGAGAAGTTCTGAATTTGTGGGCAAGCTTAATATTACTATGAACAAGAATGATAAAGGAATGTATAAAATAAGTGATCATAAGAACAGATTCTACTCAATGCATATTGATTCTATTCCGGTAGATATTAGGGCAAAAAATATCGTCGATAGTATGAAAAGAGATTTTAACATGGAAATAAATGTTAATAAAAGTAATGATTATGAATAAAAATAAATTATTGATTTTTAAGGCCTGTTTTAAATATAAAAATAACTAAAAATACAATAAAATCTATTTGTTTTTTTGATATAAATTTTATATTTTTCATTGATATTAATATGAACTATCGGAGCGTGTCTAATGGATGATAAATTAATTTTTGAAAAATCCAAAAAAGGAAGAAAAGCATATACTTTACCAAAATGGAATGGCGAAAAAAACTTTAATAACTCTGAAAAATATTTTAGATCTGGAAAAATAGGTCTACCTGAGGAAAGTGAGCAAGAGGTTGTTAGGCATTATGTTAATATGTCTACTAAAAATCATCATGTAGATAAAGGATTTTATCCTCTAGGCAGTTGTACGATGAAATACAATCCTAAAATAAATGAAAAAATAGCAGGAATGGAAGGTTTTACTGAGATTCATCCATATCAGGATGAAAGTTCAATTCAGGGAGTATTAGAACTATATCATGAACTTGATTCTATGTTGTCAGAAGTTTCGGGTTTGAGTAAAGTATCTTTGCAGCCTGTTGCAGGAGCACATGGAGAATGGACTTCTTTAAAAGTAATAAGAGCATATCACGAAAGTAAAGGAAATCCAAGAAAGAAAGTTATTATACCTGATACAGCTCACGGAACCAATCCCGCGTCAATTATAATGGCCGGGTATGAAGTTGTGCAACTTCCTTCTACTGCTGAAGGATTGGTTGATATTGATGAACTACGAGAGCATTTTGATGAAGATACAGCAGCTTTTATGATAACTAATCCAAATACACTTGGATTATTTGAGAAGAATGTTAAAGAGATCGCTGAAATAGTTCATTCAAAAGGCGGATTGCTTTATATGGATGGGGCAAATTTTAATGCTCTTTTAGGGATAGTGAAACCTGCTGATATGGGTTTTGATATTATGCACTTCAATTTGCATAAAACCTTTTCTACACCCCATGGCGGTGGAGGTCCTGGATCAGGACCAATAGGGGTTGTGGATAAATTAATACCATTTTTGCCAGTTCCTGATGTAGTAAAAGAAAATGGTAAGTATAAATTAAATTACAATTTACCTCAAACTATAGGAAAAGTACATTCATTCTATGGAAATTATCTTGTTTTAGTTAGAGCATATGTTTATATGAAAATACTGGGTAGTGATGGATTGCATAGAGTTTCTGAGAACGCAATTATAAATGCAAATTATGTTAAGAAGATGTTGGATGGATATTATGATTTACCATACAAACAACATTGTATGCATGAAGTTGTCTTCAGTGGAGAAAATCTAATGCAATACGGAATTAAAACATTGGATGTTGCTAAAAGGTTATTGGATTTTAATATGCATGCTCCAACGATATATTTCCCACTGTTAGTTCATGAAGCAATAATGATAGAACCAACCGAAACAGAAGGGAAAGAAGTTTTGGATGAATTTATATCTGTAATGAAACAAATAGCACAAGAAGCTAAACAAGATCCTGAAAAACTTAAGATGGCGCCCGAGACAACGATAGTCAGAAGATTAAATGAATCTTTAGCAGCTAAGAACCTTAATTTAAGATATGAAGAAGAAACTGATTAGCTATAGTTTTCTTATAATGATAAATTTAATAAAAGGGGACAATGTCCTCTTTTATTTTTTAATAGGTGCAAATGAAAGATATTTATAAAGAATTAAAATTGAAAGATTATGTTGTATTTGATCTTGAAACAACTGGAACTGATTATTTTGTAGATAAGATAATTGAAATTGCTGGTATTAAATATGAAAATGGGGAAGTAAAGGAAACTTTTAATAGCCTAGTATATCCAGATCAAATGATCAGTGAGCAAATAACCAATTTAACTGGTATAAAAAACTCAGATCTTATCGGCAAACCTGAAATTGATGATGTATTACCAAAATTTCTTGATTTTATAGATGACCTACCTTTGGTTGCACACAATATAGATTTTGATCTTAGTTTTATAAGATATCAAATTCAAGCAATAGGTGCTCCTGACATATTAACTAAAGAATTTCATGATACTTTACTATTAAGTCAGATACTTTTTCCAGTAGGTCCTCCAAATCATAAACTATCAACTTTAGCGGATTATTTAAATATTGAAGCGGATGGTTTTCATAGAGCACTGAATGATTGCCTTGCAACGGGAAATCTCTTTAATAATATAATTGAAAAATCTTTAAAATTAGCTGAAAGTACGGTGAAAAAAATTGCAAATGTTGCTGGTAAATCAAAGTACGTTAAATATTTCTTTGTTAATCTGGCTAATTACTATATAAAATCGTCTTTTGATAGAAAGATAATAAAGAATGAGAAAAAATCATCTTTAGCATCGAATATACTTGAACAAGTAAATCAATTAGATCATGATGAAATATTAAAACTACATGAAAATGATATTTCAGAAAAAGTATTCTCTGATGGCGGATTATTAAGTAAGATTATTCCAAATTATGAATACAGGGAAGAGCAATACTTACTCTCGAAAAAATGTGATGAAGTTTATAAAGATGAAAAATTTCTTATTACAGAAGCAGGTACAGGTGTTGGAAAATCATTTGCTTATTTAGTCCCCTCTATAGTTTATTCATTACTAAATGAAACGAAGGTGGTTATTTCAACGAATACAAAAAATCTTCAAGAACAAATATTTTATAAAGATCTACCGATTTTACATGAAATGTTCAATGAATCATTCAAAGCAGTCATATTAAAAGGAAGAAATAATTATTTATGTTTGAAAAGGTATGAGAGTATTTGCCAACGTCCAACAGACAACCTTTCTGAGATAGAGATAAATCAATTTTTACCTCTGGTTTACTGGGCTGAGACAACAGGCTCAGGTGACATCGAGGAAAATAGTGGTTTTAAAATGGGATTTGCCAGAAGCGCTTGGAGTAAAACAGTTTCAGATAAAGGTTATTGCTCTGGTAAAAAATGTAAGTTTTACAAACGGTGCTTTTTACAAAATGCCAGAAAAAGCTCCTATAATTCTAATTTAGTCATCGTAAATCATTCTCTTTTATTCTCTGACCTTGCTTCTTCAAATGCTGTGCTAGGAAACTATGAGAATTTAGTTATCGATGAAGCTCATAATGTAGAAGCCTCAGCTACAAAATATTTAGGATTAGAATATAGTCTTTATCAACTGAAAGGTTTGATGTATAAGATATACACTCCGAGACAGAAAAATAATTTCTGTAAAAAACTCGAAAATAATTTTACAAAATTTGAGAGTAATATAGATAGTATTACAGATTTGACCGATAAGCTTAAAGAAAAAATTGTAAGCTTTTATGACAAGGGCGTAGAGTTATTCGACGATGCTGCAAATCAATTGAATAAGAAATTAGGTGATACATATAGATTTCGAGGTATGGTAAAAAATAGGTATAAAGATATTACTGAGATATTCTCTGGTAAAGCAGATCTAAAGATATTTAAAAAGTTGAATGAAGAAGTTATCGGATTGATCAGAAGAATTAATGTTATCTTAAAAATTGAAAATGAAGAGAATAATGATATAGAAGAATTATTCTTAGAAAGTGAATCAATCTTAGATCAAACTAAATCTTTTTTTGATTCGTTTATTTTCTTAACTCAAGCTCAACGAGAGAATGATGTTTTCTGGTATGAATTATCAAAAAAGGATTCAAATTCTTTCTTGTCGTTATATAGCGCTCCTTTAAATGTTTCAAAGATCCTTCAAAATTATTTATATGATACACAAAAGAGCATAATTTTTACTAGTGCGACTCTTACAATTGAAAATAGATTTAAATACATGAAAAGGAAGTTGGGTTTAGATCTTGTTGATGATAACAAAATCGAAACATTGATGCTTGGGTCCCCTTTTGATCTTGAGAATCAATTAAAGATTGTTATACCGTCATATTTTGCTCCACCTAAAAATAGTTTAGTTTTTGATAATGATATTACAGAATTTCTAACTCACTTAGCTTCTGTTAATAATGACGGTACTCTTGCATTATTTACAAGTTATAAGCAGATGAGAGAAATTGCTGGAAGGATAAGGGAAATATTTGCTAAGAACAATAGACTTTTTGCTATGCAAGGAACTGATGGTAATAGATCTGAGCTTATAAAACAATTTAAGAGTGTTACAAATTCTTTTTTATTTGGTACGGATAGTTTCTGGGAGGGAATAGATGTCCCAGGTGATGCTCTGCATACTTTGATAATCATAAAACTACCATTTGCTGTACCAACCGAGCCTGTTATACAAGCTAGAATAGAAGAGATCGAGAAAAAAGGCAATGATGCTTTTATGTTCTATTCCGTTCCGGAAGCTATATTGAAGCTAAAGCAGGGTGTTGGAAGACTTATTAGGCATAATTCAGACCAAGGAATTGTTTATATCTTTGACAGTAGATTAAGTAATACCAGGTGGGGAAGAGCCTTTTTGAATTCATTACCTGTAGAGGCTATTAAAGCAGATTCTTTCAGCAACTTGAAAAGTATTTCAAAGAAGTATTAGTATATAGTTCGAAAATATTATCATTTCACTTGCAAAGAAGAGTATCTTTAGAATATATTCTATTATAAACAAATAACAAATTAGGTTCATATATGTTTCAATATCTTTCTTTTCTTTCATCAGACTATGAATTCTTATCATTCCTGAGATTATTTGATTCGATTATGTTCAGATCTATGGCAGCTATGATTACGGCTTTATTATTTTCCTTATTTGTCGGAAATAAGATCATTCTTTTGTTATATAAGAAAGGAATACGAGATATCGTTAGAGATTATGGGAATATTGGTGTAAGTGACAAAAATGGTACTCCTGTTATGGGTGGGTTGATCATAATCTCTTCGTTAGTCTTTTCGATTTTACTTTGGTCAGATCTACAATCAACTTTTGTTCTTCTTTCTCTTGCTGCAATACTCTGGTATGGATATATTGGAGCTTTAGATGATATTAAAAAAGTAAAATATCGTAATAGTGATAAAGGCATGAAGCAATTAACAAAGATAATTCTTCAAGGATTATTTGCATTGGTTATTGCTTTAATATTTTATCTTAAAGAAACCACTCCATTTCCTGAAGGATTCGTATCACATATGACTATTCCATTTATTAAAGGAAATTCCTTTATTGATTTGGGTTGGTTCTATATTCCTTTTGCTACATTTACTATGTTAGCGATTTCAAATGCCGTAAATTTTGCTGATGGGTTGGATGGATTGGTCATTGTACCATCTATTGTAACAGGTATAGTCTATGGTGTGTTTGCATACATAATCGGAAATATCAAATTTTCAGAATACCTACTTTTTAACTATACTCCGGGTACTGGAGAAATAACGATCATCATGTCGGCTTTATTTGGTGCTGGACTTGGGTTCCTATGGTATAACTGTTATCCGGCGACTGTATTTATGGGTGATACGGGATCGATGGCTATTGGTGGGTTATTGGGCGTTACAGTGTTAGCGACAAAGCAGGAATTGATATTTCTAATTGCGGGTGGTATTTTTGTAGCAGAAGCTGCTTCGGTATTAATACAGGAAAAGATCGGTATCAATTGGCTTGGGAAGAGGATATTTTTCAGAGCACCATTACATCACACTTTCCAGTTCCGGGGTCTTGCTGAAACTAAGATCGTTCAACGTTTCTGGATCGTAAGTATTATTTTAGCAATGATAAGTTTGATCACTATAAAAATCAGATAAAAAAAAAGCGAGTTAATTAACTCGCTTTTTTTATTTTAAGAACTAAAACTATTTATATTCGATCGGCTCAATTTCTTTATTTAAAACCATCAAACCGTTCATTGCAAGAGCTTCCATTTCATCCTCACCTGGATAAACAGTAAATGGAGCAATCCAATCACATATCTCTTTTAATTTTGCTATGAATGGTTTATTGTATGCGATTCCGCCAGTAATAATAATTTGATCAACTTTGCCCATAAATACTGTTGACATAGCACCAATTGACTTACCTATCTGATAAGTCATAGCACAATGTATAAGGTTAGCTTTTTGATCACCTTTTTCAACTCTTTGTTCAACTTCATAAGCATCATTTGTTCCAAGGTAAGCTGCAAATCCGCCTTGACCTGTAACCATTTTCTTCATTTCATCATGTGTGTATTTACCACTGAATGCCATTGCGATAACATCACCAACAGGAAGAGTTCCAGCTCTTTCAGGTGAGAATGGACCTTCTCCGTCGATAGCCTGATTTACATCAATAACTTTACCATTTCTGTGACCACCAATAGATATACCACCACCAAGGTGTACTACGATAAGATTAAGTTCTTCATATTTAACATCATTGCTTTTTGCATATTTTCGAGCAACTGCTTTTTGGTTCAAAGCATGAAAAATAGATGCTCTTTCAAATAATGGATGTCCTGTAATTCTTGCAAGATCATGCATTTCATCAACAACAACAGGATCAGCTATAAAGGCTTGTGCACCAGGTAATGATTGAGCAATATCATCAGCAATAAGACCACCAAGATTACTTGCGTGTTTTTTCTCACTATGGATCAGGTCATGCTTCATTTTATCGTTTATTCGAAAAACACCAGATGGTACAGGTTTTAAAATGCCACCTCTTCCAACGATGATCTTAAGTTTGTTAAGATCAATCTCTGCTTCTTTAAGTTCTTTTAAAATCACAGCCTTTCTGAAATCAAATTGATCTGTGATTACTTCGAAACCTGCAAGATCTTCTACAGAGTGCTTAATGTTCTTAAGAAATAGAAGTTTTGACGCAGCATAAACTGCGATCTTTGTCGAGGTTGAACCGGGATTGATTGCGAGTATTCTCTGTTCGTCCATTTTTTCTCCGTTATTATATTATTTTATTTTAACATTAAGCTAATTCGATTTAAGACATCAGACATGCAAGTGCTATTGAATAAGTTTTAGTCTTAGTACTGTCACCCCTTGAAGTAAGGACTGCAGGACATTTTGCACCTACTACTAAAGCTGCTAATTCACCACCTGCAAATTTTGTGCACGTTTTAAAAAACACATTACCGGATTCAATATTTGGGAAAACTAAACAATCAGCATCTCCAGCTACAGGACTGACTAATTTTTTTATCTTAACACTTTCTTTATCCACAGCAACATCAAAAGCTAAAGGACCATCAACAACCGCATTCTTAATTTGTCCTCTATCACTCATTTTAGATATAATAGCTGCATCAACACAAGCCTGCATTCCTGCAGACATCTGCTCTGTAGCGGCTATCATAGCAACTTTAGGTTTTTCAATGCCTAAAGCATGAGCAGCATTTATTACATAACCGGTGATTGCCATTTTCTGTTTTAGATCTGGAGCAGGAATTAGAGCCACGTCACCAACTACCAAGAGCTTTTCGTAAGCCGGAACGTCAACAACAGTAACATGACTTAGAGTAGCTTTAGGTGGAAGAAGACCTTTCTCTTTATTAAGGATAGCACGCATATAAATATCGGTACTGATTAGTCCTTTCATGATAAAATCAGCTTTGCCATCATTAATATATTCAACAGCCTTTTGAGTAGCTTTAACATTATTTTCTTCGTCAACTATCTCAAATTTGTTTATATCGATATTTTCTTCTTTACAAACTGCTTCGATCATTGTCTTGGATCCTACAAGAATTCCTTCAATAATCCCAAGATCAATTGCTTTACTTACAGCATCAATTGTATGTGAGTCTACTGCATAAGCTGCGACCATTTTCTTTTTTTCTTTAGATTTTAGAACTTCAAACATTTCTTCAAGTTTTGTAATAGGCATCATTAACTCCATTATTATATCTTTAATATAGGGAAAAGAAATTACCTTAAGTATTAGTTTTAGTCAAGATATTATTTTAGAAATCATCTTCGAATAAATAAAAAAAGAGACGCTTTTTAACGTCTCTTTTTTTTGCTTCCATAAATCTCTTAAGAATTTTCAATCTCTTCGCGGTCTGGCATTATAAATATCAACATAATGTAGACCAGTATTCCAGGGAATGCAGCACTGAATATAGATGCTAGTACATAACCGATTCTAACAATAGTCGGATCCCATTCCAACCATTCAGCAATACCACCACAAATTCCAAACAGCATTGAATTCTTTTTTGATTTAGTGAGTTTCATTTTATTTATCTCCAATGTTCATCAATGGCAATGGATTTGGACTGTCACCGTTTATGAAATAGATTTTAGATGTTTTATCCTTTGATATAGCTTTCAATGCTTCTAAGGCTTGCAATTTAATGTAATTCGCATTGTTTCCAATTGATTTATTTATCTTAGCAATTCTATATGCTTCTGCATCAGCTAAAAGTATTATTTTCTCAGCTTCCATTGAAGCGGCAGTTTTTTCTGCTTCAGCTGCAACAACTTTTTGTTTTTGTTCAGTCGTGAATCTTTCGAGTTCTGCTTTTTGTTTCTCTACTTCCTGCTCACGCTCTTTTTTCTTTTCAATAGCTATCATAATGAAACGAGGTAATTGAATATCTCTAATCAAAACCGCAGAAACTACAACACCTTGAGGTTCAAGAGAAGCTTTTAAACCACTTAACAAAGCTGTTTGTAAATTTTCTTGAGTTTCTTCGAGGAAAAAATCTTCAGCATTAGCAATTGACTTACCTTGTTCTCTAAGTAGTGATCTTAAGGCTGGAACTAAATGCACTCTAATTACATCATCAAAAGTACCAGTTGATTTTAAGATAGCCGGTGTAGCTTCTCCCTGTAATCTGAACTGGACACTTACTTCAATGCTTGTTTGAAGTTGATCTTGGGTTGGAACACTTGCCTGTTCTTTATGTGTTTTCTGCCGAGCATCGTAAATATGCCATTTGTAAAGTGGATTTACAGGAATGTGTAAACCTTCGGTGTAAATCTCAGTCTGTACTTCACCGAAAAGAGTTGCTACAGCAACACGACCGGCCTCAACACTGATAAAAAATTGCTTTCCGAAAATTAGAAATATTAATACTATGAATATTGTAACAAATACCTTTATTTGTTTTTTAGTTACTGGAAATTCGCTCATTTTTGCTTCTCCTTTTTGGTTTAAGTACAATATAGAACAAAGATTGACAAATGTCAAAAAATGTATATTTTGCATTTTATTTGATTTATATTATGAAATATACGTAAAATAATTGTATTCACAAAACTAAATAATATTACATCCCTGGCATATATTATGTTCTTCAAGATAATTAAATAATTTATCTTGAGTGCCGGTTTTATTAATACACCATTTAGGTGCAATAAGATCTTTTTTTGGAGCATCTCCGTAAAGTCTATGAACTACAATATCTTTATTAAGATAAGATAAAAACAAAGAAACTCTTCTGAAATATTCTTCAATAGACAATATGTTTATCTCACTATTATTATAAAGGTTTTCAAGTTTAGTATTTTTCAATACCATCAACTGGTGAAATTTAATTCCATGAATTTTTAGATCATTGAGAAATTTTGCATTTGCAATAATTGTATTATCATTTTCTTCAGGTAATCCCAGTATCATGTGAGTAACTACTTCAAATCCATAAGATTTTATTAGTTCAACACTCTCTATAAATCTATCATTTGCATGTCCCCGATTCATCCAGGTAATATCATTCACATTAGTTGTTTGCAGACCAAGTTCGATTATTACATCTTTGTTTAATTCAGATAAAATATCTAAGATCTTATTATCAATACAATCAGGTCGGGTAGAAACAGAGATGCCTACTATTTTTTCATTATCAATAGAATTTGTATAAATTTCTTTCAAGTAATCATATTTATTTTTAATAGAATGGATTGGATAAGTAGATGAGTAATCCTGGAAGAAAGCATAAAAAAGTTTTGCATTATTACGGTTTTCTAAATATTTAATGTGCTCTTCAATATTACTATTATCGATTAACGGTTCAAGTGATCTCATATTACAATAAATACAGCCCTGATCACTTAAAGTTCCATCAATATTCGGGCAAGTAAAGTTGCCTTTGAAGATCAATTTATAGGTTTTATCACCGTATTTTCTCTTCCAGTATTCTCCAACTCTATTTACTCTTTGGAATTTAATCATTATGACAATCTTCTTCCAAGGTTGAAATTATCACCTTTGAATGATTGAGGAGATCTTTTTAATTTTTCAAATTTATTTAGAATATCAGTTTCATTTGAAAGGTCTATTATCAATTCATTTACTAAAAAGTCACTTAGGTCAGCACCGTGAGCACTATAATATTCATTAGAATAAAAAGTTGAAATATTATTGTTTTTCATGAGAACAGTTGTTTTTTCATGAGAATCTGTAAATGAATCTCCGTGATTGAATTTCTCTTCTTTAGCTCTAGTATAAAATAGCGGTATTTTAGAATATAGAGTGAATCTTAATTTATTCTCTGAAAGAGATAAGCCTTTTATAGTTTCTCTGTCAGCTTCCAAAGGGATATGAACTTTAGAAAGACCAAATGACTTCATAAAGTTAGCTGAGATATGGTTATATGGAGCAAAAGATGGTCCACCGTTGATATTTTTACCGGTGTTTTTCAAAAGTGTTAAGTGACCGATATCATTTATTTCGTAAGAGATGTTTTTTATTCTTTCCAATACTTTAATTATTTTCACAGTTTTTGATAAATCATCCTCAAAAAGAATAGGGAAGAGTGATATTTCAATTGGTACGATCTTAGCGAGGTCTTGGATCAAAACGATATCAGCAAATGTACAGTTGTCAACGATTACTCTTGTTACTGATGAATTATTTATTTCGTTTATGACACTTTTAATATCATTAGCAGTTATTCTTAAAGTTGTTGCATTTTTAAATTCAATAGGCATTTTATTTGGGGATTCAAAATTTGTCACTTTAAATTCAGATTCTATCTCCGTAGCTATTTGAATACCTTTTAGGAACTTTCTTTCCTTATTAGCAAGAGGCGCTAATTTTGATCCAATTTCAGAGACTATGCCTTTCAATTGAGATTTTGAAACGAGAAAATCTTCTTCAATATTGAAATTGTTTAAGAATAATCCACCAAAAGAAGTACTTGAAACCTTACTTTCGAGTAAACTGATCTCTACGGCTCTTTTTTCCTTAATAACCCATTTATGAGGCACTAAAAGTTCGATATTTCCATAGTCAGAGTAAATATCAATTTTTATTGTACTATCTTGATGACTGATAGATAAATCAAATTTTGCTTTACCAATTGAAGTGGAAGAAGTTTTATTGCCGGCAAAACTTTCATGTTTTATTCTTTGCTCAGAAGTAAGATTATTGAGTCCTCCATAAAAACCTTCTGCCAATTCTCTTCCAGAGTATTTCTGAAGAATTTTGAGATCTGGTTCCGAATTATGATCCAACATTTTTCTATAGATGGAAGTAACTTCGCCAACCCAGTCACTACTCTTTAACCTGCCTTCAAT
Source organism: Candidatus Delongbacteria bacterium (assembly GCA_027858225.1). Lineage (GTDB taxonomy): Bacteria > UBA4055 > UBA4055 > UBA4055 > UBA4055 > WTAK01. The sequence continues at coordinate 29,027 of JAQIDB010000177.1, read as the reverse complement.
TTTTAAAGCAGATATATTTAATTCTTTTAATTCATCTATTTTCTCAGCTAAAGACAGATCTTTCATAGAAAAGTAACTTTCAGGAGCTTCTTCACTATTCTTATTGTAAATAAATCTACATGGAGCTTGGCAAGAACCTCTGTTAGCAGATTTCCCTCCATTCCAGCTTGACATAAGACATCGGCCTGAAAAGGAAAAGCACATTGATCCTTGAATAAATATTTCTCTTTCAGGATAGTTTTCTCTATCTAATGCTTTGATTTCATTATAATTTAATTCTCTAGCGAGGACAACTCGCTCCGCTTTTAATAGATCTCCGGCTGCTTCCATCGCTTTTGAATTTGCAATTCCAAATTGAGTACTTAAATGAATTTCAAGTTTAGGGAAAAATTTATTAATAAAATAAACTATTGCCAAATCTTTAACGATAACTGCATCAACTTTAACCTTTTTAAGTAAAGTCAGTATCTTAACCGCATCAAGTAATTCATTAGATTTGAGGTCTATATTTAAAGTAATATAGATTTTTGAATTTTTTGAATGGGCTTCTCGTACAATGCCCTCTAATTCAGTAAAACCAAAATTCTTTGCAGGTTTCCTGGCATTAAACAAGCTCAATCCCATGTAAATAGCGTCTGCACCGGATGTTAAAGCTGCTTTGAAAGATGAATAATTTCCTGCGGGTGACATTAATTCCATTATAATCCCAGTTTGTTTTATTACTTTGAACAATATAGAAAAAATATTTATTAATTACATTGAATTTATTATAATAAAATTTGTATTATTACGTATATATAAAATTGAAGGGTCAATATGAGCGAGAAAGAAATTAAAGCCTTGCAGGATGAATTAGAACAGTATAAAAAGGAAAAGGATAAAATAAAGAGTATCATAGGATCTATAGGTGGAAAATCCCTCGGTAAATATGATAAGATATTCAATATAGGATTTGTCGCGTTTTTAGTATTATTTTTTGTTTTAGATATTCTCAGACATTTCTTTCATGTAGAAACATTTTTGCCACCGTTATTTTCACTTGAGATAGGTTTGTTACTGGTTTCGATTAAGATAATATGGATGATCAATAAGCAAACGAAGGTAGAACATTTTCAATTCTGGATATTGAACTCGATCGAGTTTAGAGTAAATGATATTTCGAAGAAGTTAAAAAAAATAGAAAAGCATATTAAGTAGGGGCGTAATATTTTACGCCCAATAAAAAAATCCCTGAGTTTGAACTGCCTCCCATTTAGTGGACATGAATAAAAAAGTCGTGTATATTACTAACTGGGAGGTTTTTTTATGGGAAAACATAAGAAGTATTCCACTTCTTTGAAATTACAAGCAGTAAAAACATTTCTTAAGGGAGAAAAGAGTGCTTCTGTTATAGCAGAAGAGCTTGGCATTTCTTCACGTAGAAGATTAACACAATGGGCTACAATCTATGAGAAGTATGGCGAACAAGGTTTTAAGGATAAACGAGGAAAACTAACAGGACCAACAAAAGGTAGGCCTAAAAAAGATTTTGATAGCCTTGAAGAAGAAAATGAGTTTCTACGAGCTAAAGTTGCACTTTTAGAAGCTTTAGCTGAGCATCGTGTAAAAAAAAAGTAATTTTTGCAGAGATCTATAAACTGAAATCTTTACATAAAATAATTTATTTATGTAAAATTGGTAAAGTATCAAGAAGTGGGTATTACAGCTGGTTGAAGAATAGAAATAGTGATAATAAAGATAAAATCTTACAGGAACATCATATTCACATGCAGGATTAGCAGATCAAACAATGTACTATTATAGAGCATATTCATATGATAATTCAGAGGAATATTCTGCACCGAGAGCTTCAAGTGCACAAACTTTAATGGCTCCGGTATCACCATCAGCAGCTTCTTTAGGATCTGAATATTCAGGAAGTTTAACTACTTGGGCTAATGGTTCTTTAAGCATTGATGATCCTTAATGGAAATTTTACATTTACGGCTACTGTTGGAACTAATCAATATACGGTTCATGCTAATCAAGCTAAGTTATTCTATTATATTGTGGCAACGAATGCGACGAAGTAATGAATAAAATATATGATTCCCGTCATAAAAAAGATTGACTATTTTCAATTATTTTGTTATTTTAGTTGGGTAATATAGCGAAAAGTATATGTAAACTAGATAATAAATGTGAAAAACGTGGAGGAGAAGTATGAGGAGAGTTTTAATAGTAGCCATTATGGTTGTTTTTGGTTTGTCGGGGTTATTTTCCCAGAAAACCGAAATTATCAATGGTTACAAAGTTCATCATGGTGAAAGACCGGCAATTGATCTTTCAAAAGTAACGCCTGAAATGTACGAACCAGGTAAATTATTGATTAAACTAGCACCTGGTATGGAAAAATCTATCAAAGATGATGTTTTGATTGTCAAAACAAAAGATGGATATGTGAAAACAGGAGTTCAAGCTATTGACGCAATGAATACTAAATTTCAAGCAGAAATTTATAAACCTGCTTTGTACAACTTTTATAAAATATCTCCAGCTTCGGAGAAATTTCGTGCAAGACATATTGCTTGGGGCATTAATCTATGGATGGAAGTTACTCTAGCAGCTGATGCTGATATTTTGGAAGCTGTAAAAGAATACAGTTCTTTAGCAGAAGTGGATGTAGCTGAACCAGTTTATAAAAAAGTAATGACGAGCTTAGATCAACCAAATCCAAGTGGAGATACTCCTAAATGGACTCCAAATGATCCTGATTATTCTGATCAGTGGCATTATAATAATACTGGACAAACAGGCGGAGTAGCAGATTGTGATATTGATCTTCCTGAAGCCTGGGAAATTGAAAAAGGGAATTCTGATGTAATAGTTGCTATTATTGATCAAGGTGTAGAGTACACTCATCCTGATATAGCTGCAAATATGTGGTCTGGTATTGGACCAGACGGTACTTCAACGACAGTAGGTGAACATGGATCACATGTTGCCGGAACTGTAGCCGCAGTAAATAATAACGGTGTAGGTGTTTCGGGTGTTGCCGGAGGTTCAGGTTCAGGTGACGGAGTTAGAATAATGACAATTGATCTTTTTACACCAGTTGCAATAACAACTGTCCTTGGTATGATGACATATGCTGCAGATAATGGAGCATCCATAACACAAAATAGCTGGGGTTATGGTTCAGCAGGTAATTATGTACAAGGGGAAATGGATGGTATTGATTATTTTAACGCAAATGGTGGTGGTTCTGCTCTAAATGGAGGAATTACAATTTTTGCAGCAGGAAATGATGATGATGACGGAGAATGGTGGCCTGGATTTTATAGTGAAGCACTATCTGTGGCAGCTACAAGTTACGACGATGACAGAGCATATTATTCTAATTATGGAGATTGGGTACACATAGCGGCTCCTGGTGGAGATTATTATGATGGTGCTTCATCTGGACAGGTGTATAGTACTACAGATTTTGCTAGCGGTAGTTATATGTGGATGCAGGGAACATCAATGGCATGTCCACATGTATCTGGAGTTGCTGCTCTTCTAGTATCAAATGCTTATAGAAATGGTGTCGTTCTTGATCCATCTGATATATGGAATTTATTAGTGGACAACACAGATAATATAGATGCCCAAAACCCTACTTATATCGGTTTATTAGGATCTGGTCGTATGAATGCATACAGTTCTTTATTAGCTTTACAAGATATGCTTTACACAGCTCCACCGGCATCACCTTCACTTGTAAGTCCTTCAAATGGAAGTACAATTGGTGATGTAACACCTTCATTTGACTGGTCAGATAATGCTGAAACTTCTTCATATACGATACTGGTTGATAATAATTCAAACTTCAGTTCTCCTGAAATCAATGAAGTAACTACAGAAAGTGAATATACTGTTTTGGTAAATCTGTCAGAAGAAACATACTATTGGAAAGTGTTGGCGACAAATAATATTGGATCTAGTTCATATTCAACAGTTTGGAACACAACGATTTCATTTCCTGATATTAACCTGTCTGTATCTCAATTAAGTCCAACTGCTGCACCTGATGCAAGTGTTGGAGATTCATTTGATATTGAAAATCTAGGAAATTACACACTAAGTTATTCAGATATCACAGAAGCTTATTCTGGATTTCAAATTCCTGGTGGTACTTATCATGCAAATGACTTCACGACTTTTCCAGGTACAGGATATACTAACACTAGTTGGGTCGCATATAATGGCGGTGCAAGAGCAACAGGAAGTGGTGTAACTTGTACTATGACATCACCGACATTTGATACTTCTGCATCAGTGAATCCGTTGTATTTGGATATGACACAGGACTTTTTCCCAAGAAGTGGAAATTGGTCAAAAGTTGAATATTATACAGGTTCAGCATGGGTAGAAGTATATTACGGAACACTTGATGATAATACACCTATTCACCTAGAACTCCCAATTAAATCAACAAGCACACAATTAAGATTTTCTGCTTATACTTCCAGAGCACAAGCTGCAACTGGTTCCTGGGATATTGACAACATAGCAGTTTCATCTGTAGCGGTACCATATAATTGGTTAACTGTCAATAGTTCGACTACAGGCACTGTTTCTGTTAGTGGTTCGAATACAATTAATATTACCTGTGATGCAACTGGATTATCTGCAGGAACTTATAATGCTGACATTACTGTTTCTTCAGATGATCCTGACGAAGCAAGTAAAGTATTGCCTGTTGAGTTTACAGTTGCAGAAGGTACAACACCTATTACACCTGCAGTTCCTGGAAACATTCTGACAAGTATTTCTGGAACCGATCTTGTTGTAGATTGGGATGTGGCTGCTGATGCTACAGGATATGATGTTTATTCATCAGATGATCCTTATGGTACATTTACATTTGCAGCTTCTGTCGGAACAAATCAATATACTGTTCCAGCTGATCAAGCAAAGTTATTCTATTACGTGGTGGCAACAAACGCTACAAAGTAGAATTATTATTTCTTTCTAAAAAAACCGACTTTTATAGTCGGTTTTTTTTTATTTTAAGATTGCCAATGACAATATTAGTATTTATAATTAAGGGTTAATATCAAGATAATAATTCAAAATAATGAAGTTTTGGAGGAGAAGTATGAGGAGATTTTTAGTAGTAGTTTTAATGGTAGTCTTTGGTTTAACAGGGTTATTTTCCCAGAAAACCGAAATTATCAATGGTTACAAAGTTCATCATGGTGAAAGACCACCAATTGATCTTGCAAAAGTAACGCGGGAAATGTACGAACCTGGCAAGTTATTGATTAAACTAGCACCGGGTATGGACAAATCGATTAAAGATGATGTTCTTTTGGTTAAAACAAAAGACGGGTATGTAAAAACAGGTGTTCAGGCTGTTGACGCAATGAATACTAAATTTCAAGCAGAAATTTATAAACCTGCTTTGTTCAATTTTTATAAAATATCACCAGCGTCTGTTAAATACCGTGACAGACATATTGCTTGGGGTATTAACTTATGGATGGAAGTTACTTTAGCACCTGATGTGGATATTATAGAAGCTGTGAAACAATACAGTTCTTTAGTAGAAGTGGATGTAGCTGAACCAGTTTATAAAAAAGTAATTACTAGCTTAGATCAACCAAATTCAAGTGGAGATACTCCTAAATGGACTCCAAATGATCCTGATTATTCTGATCAGTGGCATTATAATAATACTGGACAAACAGGCGGAGTAGCAGATTGTGATATTGACCTACCTGAAGCTTGGGAAATTGAAAAAGGAAACTCTGATGTAATAGTTGCTATTATTGATCAAGGTGTAGAGTATACGCATCCTGACATAGCTGCAAATATGTGGTCTGGTATTGGACCCGATGGTACTTCAACTAATGCAGATTATCATGGATCACATGTAGCCGGAACTGTAGCAGCAGTAAATAATAACGGTGTTGGAGTTTCAGGTGTAGCCGGAGGTTCAGGTTCCGGAGATGGAGTTAGGATAATGACAATTGATCTTTTTACACCTCAAACGATTACTACAACTCTTGGAATGTTTACATATGCAGCAGATAATGGAGCTTCAATAACTCAAAATAGTTGGGGTTACGGGGCAGCTGGTAATTATGTTCAAGGGGACATGGATGGTATTGATTATTTTAACGCAAATGGTGGTGGTTCTGCTTTGAATGGAGGTTTAACTATCTTTGCTGCAGGTAATGATGATGATAATGGTGATTGGTGGCCTGGATTTTACAGTGAAGCACTATCTGTGGCTGCTACTAGCTACGACGATGACAGAGCATATTATTCCAATTACGGAGATTGGGTACACATTGCGGCTCCTGGTGGAGATTATTATGATGGTGCTTCATCTGGACAGGTGTATAGTACTACATCTTTTTCTAACGGTAGTTATATGTGGATGCAGGGGACATCAATGGCATGTCCACATGTTTCAGGTGTTGCAGCATTGTTAGTATCAAATGCTTATAGAAATGGTGTCGTTCTTGACCCATCTGATATTTGGAATTTATTAGTGAATAATACAGATAATATAGATGCCCAAAATCCTGCATATATCGGTTTGTTAGGTTCTGGTCGTTTAAATGCTAATAGTTCTTTGTTAGCGTTACAGAGTATGCTACCGGGAGGTACACCTCCAGCAATGCCAACTCTTATAAGTCCATCCGATGCAAGTTCTACATCTGATGCTACACCAACATTTGACTGGTCAGATGTTGCCGGAGCAACTTCTTATACTATACTTGTAGATGATGCTTCAAATTTTAGTTCACCTAATATAAATCAATCACCAACTTCAAGCACGTACACACCTGGAACAGATCTTACTACAGGGACTTATTATTGGAAAGTGCTTTCGACAAATTCTGATGGATCAAGTTCTTATACGACAGCCTGGGATTTTACTATCACAGCTTCAGTTCCGATGCCGGGAATGCCAACTTTAATTACTCCAACTGATGGTTCAACAGTTGAAGATCTGACACCAACATTTGATTGGTCAGATGCTTCGGATGCTACAAGTTACCATATTCAGATAGCAACAAAATCAAATATGACTGATTTAGTAGTTGATGCAGATGTAGCGGTAAGTAACTATACCTCTGGTTCTGATATGGCTGAGGATATTTATTATTGGAAAGTACTTGCTACAAATGCAACTGGATCGAGCAGTTATACAGGGGTATGGGATGTGAATGTAATAGCACCCCCACCGCCACCTGGAGATTTAACTTTGATTTCACCAATAGATGCAAGTGATAAATTTGATAAAACACCATCCTTTGATTGGTCAGATGCTACAGATGCAACTGGTTATGAGATTTTGGTTGATAATAATATAGATTTCAGTTCACCGGAAGTAAATCAATCAACTGGAACAAGTGATTATACACAGCCAACGGATCTTGCTTTAGACACATATTATTGGAAAGCAAGAGGAACTAATTCAATTGGAGCAGGTAATTATTCAGGAACTTGGTCATTCAATGTAATTGCACCACCTCCAGAAGCACCGACATTAATCTCTCCATCAAATGGAAGTGGTACGACAGATACTACACCGACATTTGACTGGTCAGATGCAGTTGATGCTACAAGTTACAGTATCTTAGTTGACAATAACTCAGATTACAGTTCTCCAGAGATCAATCAGACTATTGCTTCAAGTACTTATACCGATGGAACTGGTTTTACAGCAGGAACTTATTATTGGAAAGTATTAGCTTCAAATTCTTCTGGTCCAAGTAGCTACACAGGATCATGGAGTTTTACAGTTCAAGCTCCGGATGTTAATCTTTCAACAGCTTCAATAAGTAATACTGTTGCACCTGAAGCAAATGTTTCAGATTTATTTGATATTGATAATCTCGGTGATGCTGATCTTAACTATAGTATTTCTAAAAGCTATATCTCCCAAAAAGGAATTATCACAATTGAATCAAATGATTTTGAATCAGGATTAGTTTATACCAATAGTGGTGCAGTTAATTGGAGTGTTCAACCTGATTTAACTGTTAATAGTGCAAAAGCAATAGGATCTTCAAATGGTATATCTAATGCAATTATAACTTCAGGAGTATTTGACGGAACACAATGTACAGCGCTTACTCTTGATTTTGATCAGATTTTGTCAGTAAACAGTTCGAGAACTCCATCATTTGTTGTTGAGTATTTTAATGGGAGTACATGGGTAGAAATTTATAACGAAACAGCTTCAACTACAGCTTCTCAATCTCTTCCGTTGCCTGTACTTGCTGCGAATATGCAAATTAGATTCACAGCAAATATATCTTCGAAAAACGGTGTTGATACTTGGAGTGTTGATAATGTAGTTGTTTCGGGTCCAGAAGTATTTCTTTATACATGGTTGTCAATTGACAGTCCTTCTACAGGTACAGTTACAGCATCGGGAAGCAACGCTATAAATATTACTTGTGATGCTACAGGATTAGCAGAAGCAACTTATAATGCTGATATAACGATAGCATCAAATGATCCTGATGAATCTTCTGAAGTAATTTCAGTAGAGTTCATTGTTTTACAAAGTACGGTTATACCTGCGGTACCTGCAAATATTGTTACAAGTATTTCTGGAACTGATCTTGTGGTAGATTGGGATGTGGCTGCTGATGCAACCGGATATGATGTTTATTCTTCAGATGATCCATTTGGAACATTTACATTTGCTGCTTCAGTTGGGATAAATCAATACACAGTTCCTGCTTCATCTGCAAAGTTATTCTACTATATTGTAGCAACGAATGGAACAAAGTAAGAATTAATTAAATATTTTAAAAAAAAAGGGAGGTAAAATTCCCTTTTTTTTTTTTTGGAAAAACAAGTAAATAATTGTATTTTACTTCGATTGTTAATCTCTTTGGATAATTTGATGAAAGAAAAAAATATAGAAATATTTAAATCAAATGATCAATTTCGTAGTTTATTTGAGCATTCTCACGATGCTATGATAATCTCAAACTCAGATAAAGAAATTTTATTAGCTAATACTGCAGCAGAAGTTATGTTTGGATATGAAAAGAGTCAACTAATTGGTATTAATATAGCTAAATTGATGCCCGTTGATAGAAGGAATAATTATGATCGTGACTTAAAAGAAGTTATGAAAGGTAGAATTGTAACTAATAGGGATAATCGTCTTGAATTTTTAGGTTTGAAGCATGATGGAACAGTATTCCCAATCGAACTTACTTTTAACGGATGGAAATCAAATGATACACAATATTTTAATTCTCAGATAAGAGATATCTCTGAGCGAAAATCCTATGAATATGACCTTCAAATATCTAATAGAGCTTTATTAGTTATGAGTGAGTGTAACAAAGCTTTAGTGAATGCAGTTGAGGAAAAACAATATTTTCAAGATATCTGTAACCTATTAGTTGATTACGGAGGTTATAAAGTCGCATGGATAGGATTAGTAAAGTATGACGAAACTCAATCTGTCGAACCAATTGCATATAAAGGTTATGAAAAAGGTCATTTTGAAAATGAAATAATAGCTAAAGGCAGGATGACTTGGAAAATGCGTGAGAACAATAATACAGGTCCTTCTGCAAGAGCAGTTAATACGAAAAAAGAAATGTTTTGTAATAATATTCAAACTGATCCGAAATATGATTTTTGGAGAAAAGATGCTAAGAAAATTGGATATAATTCCCAAATTTCAATACCTCTTATAGTTGACGATAAGGTTAACGCAGTTTTAGTAATACTATCGGAAGATCCCGAGGCGTACTACAAAGAAGAAGTTAAATTTCTTAGGGAACTTTCTAATGATATGTCGTTTGGAATAAAATCATTAAAATTGAAACAAGCTCAATCTGTTGTAGAGGAACATTTAAAAGACAATGAAGGAAGATTATTACTTTCAAATAAGTACCTTCAGATAATGAGTCAAAGTAATAAAATTCTTGTAAAATCCAAGACAGTGAAAGAATATTTAGAGAATATTTGTAAAATAATAGTAATGACTGGTGGGCACGTAAAATCACTAGTTCAAAGAATCAATTACAGAGAGTCGGTAACAATAGATGATCTAGGAATGTATGGAAATTTTGAAGGTGAATATGTAGAAGAACAATTTTTATCTCAGAATGTTAAAATTACAGGGTTAACCGCAAACTGTGTAAGAGAAAATAGACCCATTGTTTATCAAAATATAAAAGGTACTGGTAATTTTATTTATTGGAATGAAGATCCTGATAAAATCAAATTTCAATCCGTAGCAGTAATTCCGATGAGGAAAGATGACAAAATAATAGGAGTACTAAGAGTTTTTTCTAAAAACCCTTTTGACTATGATAAAAAAGAAATTGAACTCCTTCAGGATCTAGTCAATGATATAGTTTTTGGTATTGATTTGATCAACAATAAAGCAAAAAGAATATTAATAGAAAATAAATTAAATGAATCAGAAGATAAATATAAAAATCTATTTCAGTATAGCAATGATGCGATCTTTTTGGAGGATGCTGAAACAGGTGTCATAATTGATGCAAATAAAAAAGCTGAAGAGCTATTGGGGATTGAAATAAGCGATATAATTGGAATGCTCCAAACAGATCTTCACCAATCTAAAAATAAATTAAAGTATAAGACGACTTTTGGAAAATATTTAGAAACCAACAAAAAGATCGATGAATTCTATATTGTTAATAAGTCTGGAAAGAACATACCTGTCCAAGTGAGTTCAAGTACAACAATTATTGATGGAAAAAAAATAGTACAAGCTATATTTAGGGATGTTTCTACTACAAAACTTATCGAAGAAAATCTAAGAAATACCCAAAAGATGGAAGCATTGGGAACTCTATCAGGTGGAATTGCTCATGATTTTAATAATATATTAACTCCAATAATCGGGTATACAGAACTTGCGAAGATGGAATTGGATAGTAAGGATAGAGAAAGTAAGTACTTAATGGAAGTTATAAAAGCTTCAAATAGAGCAAAAGAATTAGTTCGTCAAATTTTAACATTCTGTAGAAAAAATGATTTTGAAGTTAAACCTTTCAAAATTCAACCTATAGTAAAAGAAGTTCTCAAATTAATAAAACCACTCATACCTTCAACCATAGAAATAAGATCAGAAATTGCTACTAATTGTGGTTCTGTATTGTGTGATCCAACTCAAATACACCAATTAATTATGAATCTTTGCACAAATGCTTATCATGCTATGAAAGATACAGGAGGGATCCTAAAAGTTAAATTGGATTGTGGAAAAACGAAAGATTTCATAACTGATGAAATTAACGATATCGAATTTGAAAGATGTTTATGCCTAGAGATTAGCGATACTGGTCATGGTATGGATAAATTGGTATTGGAAAGGATTTTTGAACCATACTTCACTACAAAGGGACAAGATGAGGGTACTGGACTTGGACTTTCAGTTGTTTTAGGAATTGTTAAAAGTCATGGTGGAAGGATTTATGCACGAAGTCAGCCTAATGAGGGTTCTTTGTTTAAGATCTATCTACCATTATTGGAAGATGAAAAAGTTGAGAATAATAAAAGTGAAATAGAATGTATTGAAGGCGGAAATGAACATATTTTAGTAGTAGATGATGAACAAATTCTAACGGAGATAATTACAGCAATTCTTAATGAATTAGGTTACAGAACAACACAATTTAACAGCAGTAATGAGGCTTTGGAAGATTTTAAAAAGAATTCACAAAAATATGATATGGTATTTACAGATCAAACAATGCCTGGAATGATAGGGTCAGATCTTGCAAAAAAAATACTTGAAATCCGATCAGATATTCCTATAATACTTTGTACAGGGTATAGTCCGTTAATTGATAGGGAAGAGGCAATTAAAATAGGAATAAAAGAGTTTTTAATGAAGCCTATCACAACTTCAATTTTAGGTGTGACAGTGCGGAAAGTGTTAGATGCAAATAAAATTTAATATAGGATAATTATGAAAATTGATCAAAAATTAAAGGAAAAAATCGTTAAGAATATTAACTTAACGATGGATAAGAATTCTGATTATGTTGATGTCAGGTATCTTAGCAGTGATAATTCCGAATCAATAATGCTTTATAACGGTAATCTTGAAGCAAATGATACTACATTTGAAAGTGGTATTGGGGTAAGGGTACTATACAAAGGTGCCTGGGGATTTGCAGCAACAAGCAATCTTGATGCAATAGAAACTTGTTTTTCACAGTCATTTGATAATGCTAAAACAGCATCAAAGTTAGTAAATGTTCCATTAAAAATGAATAAAAAACCTTCTCATAAAAGCAAGTTCATTTCACCGATTTTGATAGATCCTTTTGAAGTTCCACTTAAAGAAAAGTTAGATTTTCTTATTTCATTGGATGATAAATTAAAAGAAGAATGGATATTGCAGAGAGTTATTAGTGCAAATTTCCAGAAGAAACATACATATTTCTTCAGTAGTGAAGGTACTGAGGTTGAAAGAAAACTTTTTAATGTATTTGCATCTATAAACATTATGGCATTAGATGATGAAGGGCAAATGCAAAGCAGAACACATGATCTTTTCACAACTGGAAAAGGAACCAGAGGTTGGGAAATGCTGATTGAACCAGATTTGTTCAGTGGAAACATAGATAAAATTAAATCTGAACTTTCAGAATTAACGAAAGCACCTTCTTTAGAATATGCAAAAAGATCAGTGATATTACTCCCAAGTCAGGCTTGGTTGCAAGTACATGAAACCATCGGACATCCTCTAGAATTAGATAGGATATTAGGTTATGAATTGTCCTATGCCGGAGGTTCTTTTGTTGATCTTGATTCATTTGGTAAACTTCAGTATGGAAGTAAAAAATTAAACGTTAGTGCATTCGGTGGTATTGAAAATTCTCCTGGTTCTTTTGGATTTGATGATGAAGGCTCTCCAGAAAGAAACTATATGCTTATTAAAGACGGGTTGTTGGTAAATGCATTGACTTCAAGGGCAATGATAAGTGAAGCAAATCAGAAAGCTGGGAAAGAAATATTTAAAGAGAGTGGTGGTGCCGCAAGAGCTACAGCTTTCTACAGAGCGCCGATAGATAGAATGACAAACGTTAATATCCAACCCGGGAATGATGGAACTTTAGAAGATATAATAGCTAATACTGAAGATGGGATAATAGTTGATTTTCCTAATTCATGGTCGATCGGATCAAACAGAGAGCATTTCCATTTCGGATGTGAAATAGCCTGGGAAGTAAAAAAGGGGAAAGTAACAAGAGTGCTTAAAAATCCAACTTATCAAGGTCATACAGTTGAATTTTATAATTCTTTAAGTGCTGTTGGTGACGAATCGACATGGCATGTAGGTCAAGTCAATAACTGTGGAAAAGGTGAACCAAACCAGGTAATGCAATTAGGACATGGTGTTCCGGTTGTTAAATTTGATAATGTAATCACTGGGGAGAGAAAATAAGATGATAGATAATACAACAAAGAATATTATTCTTAAAGTCAGGGATATTGCTGAAGAAAGAAATATCGTTGCAAGCTTCTCACTTCATTATGAGAACAGTCATTTAATGAGAATTGGTAATAATTCAGTATCACTGAGTACTAGCGAAGAATTGACAAGAATGGATATTGAAGTAACTAACGGTTTAAGGCAAGGATCACATACTCAAATGGGTGAGATCAGGTCAGTAGAACAGGTAATAGAAAGCCTTGAAATAGCTTATGAAAAAGCCTTAGTTGCAAAAGAAAAAGACTATAAACCAATAGAAGATGAAGTTGAAGAAATTTTTGTAGAGAATTCTCAGAACGATAATAAATTCAATGACCTTACTCCTGACTTTAAAGCTGAATCTTATTCTAAGATATTCAATTCTGTAGGAAATAATTATAATTTTTCAGGATCATGGTCAAGTGGAACAACTGAACAATTTATTGTAACTACAAAGAATAAAAATTCTGCATACCTCGTAGGAACAGATCAAATTTTTACGATCGTTCTAAAGCATCCTGTAAAAAGCTGGGAAATAACAGCAACGCAAACTGGATGGAAAAAATCTGATTTTGATTTAGATTATGTGATAAAAGAATTAAAAATGTATGTTGATTATTATGAGAATTATCCTGCAACACAAATTGATATAAAGGATTACACTGTTGTTTTAGGTCCACAAGCTATTGCTGAAGTTATTCAAATGGCTATATTTACCGGATTCTGGGGAAGAACTTATGAAGAGAAGCAGGCATGGACATCAAAAAATTCAATTGGCGATAAAGTTTTAGGTGAAAATATAACTATCTCAGATGATCCATTAAATGATTTAACATTTAAATCATGCTTTGATTTCTCTGGACAGAAAAGAGTGAAAAGGAACATTGTCGAAGATGGGAAATTCGTAAGTCTGATGTATGACTCAACTACAGCCGCAAAGTTCAAAAGAGAAAAGACCGGACACGATACCAGTTCGTTTAGTATAACTGTAAACACAGGTAGTGATGTGGAATGTCCTATAGACGCTGTAAAAGATATGGAAGAAGTACTTTATATACCTGCTCTTCATTACATAAATCTTCCAAGTGTAAGTAAAGGTATATTTACAGGAAGTTCTCGATTTAATGCACTTCTTGTTAGAAAAGGAAAAGTTGTCGGACCGATCTACTCATCCAGAATTACAGATACATTTCAGAATGTGTTTGGAAATGTAGCAAAGATATCAAAATTAGCAAAATCAGTGAATCTATCAAATACTTACGGAAGAAGAGCACCTGTTGCTTTTTCCGTTCCGAATTATATGGTGTGTGAGGGTGTTAAGATCACTGATTGCGCTGAAAGTTTTTAATTAAAATCTTCATCACAATTACTAAGGGCAGTACAGACTGCCCTTTTTTTATTAAAAAAAATGAACTATCCCCTTAATTAATGGTTATAATAAGTTATTAATAATTAAGACTATAGAAGTGGTATGAATATTAGGCCAGTATTAACCAAGAAAAAAAGTATATTTAGCGCGAAACTACATGTATTTGTTTTTATTGTTTTAATAATATTTATTTTTTCGAACTTTATTTATGCTCAATATGAAAAACCTTTGAGTAAACAGAGAATACAAAATCCTAAAAATTATAACCAAGTTCAAGCTAGTATATTGAAAGCTAATAGATATGAATCTTTATCTGAGTTTGGTAAAGCTTATAATCTGTATCGGAATTTAGTAAGAACAAATTCGGATGATCCTGATGTTTTAAATGGATATGTTAGGAATTCAGTAAAAACCAAGAAAATAAAAGAATGTGAAATAAAGTTAAAAACCTTAATCTCTAAATCAAAAAAAAGTGAAACTGATCCGGAGATTTTAGAAATTTTGCTCGAATCTTTTCTTGGACAATTATTTTTAATGACAGATCGTGATATGCAAGGGAATGAGATAATTAAGCTTATAAATGCATCTAATATTTCAAGTAAGTTAAAGTACGCTATCAAAGGTAGAATGTATTACGAATCATCATCTTATAAAAATGCGATCGATCAATATATGAAAGTCCGAAAGGAGTTAAAAGATAATGATCTATTTTCTAAAGAGCTTTTTAAAACTTACAAGTCTGCTAATATGATTTCTGAAGTAACTAATGAATTAGTAAGTATTTTTTTAAAGGAAGATAAAAAGTTAAATAGAGAGAAGAGATTTGATGTGTTTTCTGCCAAACATGAAATGATCAAGTTGTTCGAGTTGGAAGAAAATAGCAATGTAATGCTAAATGTGGTAGCTGATAGATCAAAGAAAGATAAAAATCTAAATAATTTACTTTCAGAACTTTATTTTATGAACAAAGATTATGAAAATGCATTTTTAGCTTTGAAACAATTGGATATCGAAAAAAATGAATTGTCAGTAATAATTTCTTTTGCAACCAAACTTTTTAAAGAAAAGGACTATAAGAACTCTGCAAATTTTTACAGCTTATACTTTACTGAAAATAGACAGATACAAAAAAAAGAATTAAAGCAGTATTTTCTGTACATTGATGCTTTAGTAAAGCTTGGACAGTTTGAAAATAGTATAAAGAAATTATCTTCACTTGATCTTCCAGAAGCAGAAATAAAACTTGCATACATAAATCATTTATCAGGGAACTGGAAAAAAGCAAAGAAAATTTATGAAAAACAGATTGATATACTGAAAGGATCTCCGAATGAATTTATTGATTATTTAATATTATTAATTAGCTTAGAAGATTATTCTAAATCTCAAAAGGTTATTAACAAAGCACTTAAAAATGCAGATTATCATTCACTCAGAAGAGAAGTTGAAGATCAATTATTATATCTTGATTTTCTATTAAGTATTTTACAGCAGAACAAGGAAGAATTCTTGATAAAGTACGATAAGTTGACAAAGGATAATATTATTTCTGATACTGATAACAATATTATTAAAATAAAAAATGAGTTAAATCTTATCGGAGATGATAAAAAACTTTTAAGCAGTTATTTAGATTATTTATCTTATCAGATAGATTCGACCAATAAATATGAAGATATTCCAATTGAAGCTGAAGATATTGAAGATAAAGCTAAAAAATTATTTGTCTTAAAATTAAATTATTGCTATCTTAAAGCTTCAAAAAATAATCTTGGTCAAAGTAATATAATTAAATTGATATTAGATGAAAAACCATCAGGTTCCGAGATAGGATCGTTGATATTAGATTATTGTGATAATAAGGATATTACTCAAGAAGAAAAAAATGAGATTCTCATGGAATTATTAAAAGGTGAATTCTCCAGTCTTATAAAATCTAAAGCCAGGAAAATAATAAGACAGAAATAACTTAAATGAAAATAAAGATAATTTTAAATATTATGTTATTCTTAATGATCTCGGTTATGTTTGCTGATCAGAATGCTATCACGAATTCCTTTAGCATAAAGTATGACCTTGGAATTTTAAGCGATCAAGTAAAAGTGTTTCCTGTTATCGGAGAAAATTTTTTAACAAAATATAAAAAAGATTCAATTGTATTTAAAATGGCTGGAGCGAAGTACAAACAAGGTATTGAAATAGATGAGTCGATGCAGTATGTGATAATTTATGAAAGATTGTTTGAAGAAGATTTTAAAAAATCGATCGTAATGAAATTGGAAGACTATGTTTCTCAGAGATTAGATTACGAATCAAAAAGTCAATGGCATAAGTCAGTAACAAAGGGACTTGGTGTAGGGAATTATGAAGGTTTCTTATCTGGAGATGAGATTGCAATTGATATTCCTTTTAAAATTAAATCACGGACATTTCACAGGGTTTTTGGTGGAAATAAAATTGGTCTTAGGGTAAAAGGATCACTTTCTTTAAGTATTACAGGTCAAAAAAGTTACACTGATCTAGCTAATGTTGAAAATTCGAGTTTTGATTTTACTTTAGATCAAACACAGAATATTTCTATCCGAGGAAAGATAGGTACAAAAGTAGATGTTAACATTGCTCAGAATACAGAAATGATGGACTTTGAAAATTCTCTAAAACTAACTTATACCGGCGAAAGCGATGAGATCATTCAGAAGTTTGAAGCAGGTAATATCGGTCTGAGTTTACCGGGTACAAGGTTTGTCAGTTACAGTGGAGTGAATAAGGGATTATTCGGTGTGAAAACTGTGATGCAGATCGGAAAGTTAAAAAATACAACGATAGCTTCTTTCGAAAAAGGTCAGAAAAACCAACTTACGGTTAAGGGTGGTGTTACAAGCACAGAAAAGATTATAAATGCTAAGGAATATTTAAGAAATACATATTTTTATATAGAAGATTCTTTCAGAGAAAATTTTGCCACATCTGTTAATTATAAAAGGATATTAGAACATCAGAGTGTGTTAGTTCCAGAATATCAGATACAAAATTATTCTTTTGAACTTTATGTGACCGGAACAACAACTGGATCCTCTCAATTACAAGCAGATCTTTATATTGATTATTTAGGTAATGTTAAAAAAGACGAAAATCTTAATGTCACGTTAGTTGAAAGCGATCAATATGAAATCAATCAAGAATTGGGATATATCAGATTGAAGTATCTTAGTTGGACCAAAGGTGATATTTTAGCAGCCAGATATATAAAGAAAAATTATACAAATAATGATACTATCCATATCGGAAGAAAAGTAAGTGACCTAAAATATGAACTTCAAATTATTGCAGAAAAAGATCAAAAATTTACTGAACCATGGGCAGACCTTGAGTGGAAAAATGTTTATGATCTAGGTGGTAGTCAAGTCAGTACAGATGATTTTAAATTGACTATTACAAAAGAAGTTGCTGGTACAACTAAATCAGAAGAGATCGATCCATTAGATTCAGATGGGAAGTCAAAGCCTTATTTATACTACTATGAAGTAGCAAAAGATTCTTCAGCGCTGGATCTTGTGGATATAGGTTATTTGAAACCCGCTAATGGAGAATTTTGGTTTCCAAATCAAAAACCTTTTGCTCCGGAAGATGAAAACAGTATTTTTTATGATGATGTCGACGATACTGATACCCTGTTTGTAGATTCCCTGATCTATCAAGACGCAACGAGCAATATAAGTTCAAATTTTAATCTTAAATTTGAGATCACAAGTAAGTCAAGTACATACTCTCTTGGATTCAATGTTATTGAAGGATCTGAAGTAGTAAGATCCGGAGCCACAGAGCTGAAAAAGGATGTTGATTACGTTCTTGATTATCATTCGGGGCAACTTTCATTGATCAACGATCTTTATCAAACAGCTAATATTGAAATATCTTATGAATCGGCGACATTTTTCCAATTAGACGAAAAAGTACTTTTAGGGAATAGATTTGAATATGCTTTTAATAAGGATACTTATATAGGTGGTACAGTTCTTTATTTATCTGAGTCAACTAATGAAGACAGGGTGCACGTAGGGTATGAGCCAAAAAGGAACTTAACATTAGATCTTAACGGACAAACTAAATTTGATGCGCCATGGTTAACAAAACTAATGGACAAATTACCGTTAATTGAAACAGAAGCAAAATCATCATTTTCATTAGAAGGTGAAATAGCACAAATTTTCCCAAATCCAAATCCATTGGATGCGGCTTACATTGATGATTTTGAGAATAGTAAAAAGAATACATCTTTAGGAATTAATTATGGATCATGGCATCCGGCTTCATATCCAGATTACTATGAGACTATTGGATCATATTCTCTAACACCTGAGGCACTTGCACTAGGAATTGAAACATCATATTTTTTAAAAGCTTATACAGGGGTTGATGAGCCTGCATTCTATTGGTATAACCCTAATGATGATGATAAACGTCCTAAGGATGAAGTTTATACAGATGTTCTCGGAGAAGAACAAGATGATAAAGTTTCAACTTTGGATATGATATTTAAACCAACAACTGTATCAAATGCTATTCAGGGTGGTGTTATCAAACCAGAGGATTCTTGGGGTGGAGTTATGAAATATCTTTATTCTTCATATCAGGATATGAGAGAAGTGAAGTATATTGAGTTTTTAGCTACGACCAATGGGACTATAACTCTTAATATTGATATCGGTGAATTGAGTGAAGATGTAATACCTAATGGGAAAATAAATACTGAAGATTTTATACACAAAAATAATGTACTTGATGTTATAGATGATTATGAAGATGTAGGTTTAGATATGATGGTTGGGGATGATAAGGTTTTGGATGAAGATGATCTTGATTTTAATCCACTTTGGACATTTGACCCACTAATACCGAGACCAAGAGAAGATTATGAATATTTATCTTGGGATGATCATCCTGTAGAAGATGATGGAAAACCAACACCCGATTCACAGATAGATAAAGCTGATGGCTATTGGAATTTTATTAAAACTGAGAATAATGGAAAATTAGATACTGAAGATCTTGATGGTGGGGGTAATTTAGATAAATCCGTAGAAGCATACAGATATACTATTAATTTAAAGGAATATCCTACTATTAATGAAAATTATGTTATTAGTACAGAATATGAATCAGATTTTGCTCTTTATAGAGTTCCATTAGATAAATTTATAGATACATTAAATACTGCTCCAGATATGTCAAAGATGAAATACATAAAGCTATGGGTTAATAATCCAACAGATACTTTAAACAGCACAAAAATACAATTTGTCACATTAAATCTTGTAGGAAACGAATGGGCCGCCAGAGGAGGAAGTAAGAAAAGAATCGAAGCTAAAACTATCAATAATCAAGATGATAAAGAAAGGTATGATTCACCTCCTGGAGTAAAGAGAGTTGATTCTGATAATGTGGAAGAAACTGAACAGTCACTATTATTAGATATATCTCTTGAGGAAATTTATTTTTCGGATACTCCCCGTGAAGCTATTTTAACAAAATTTCTTAGTTCAGGTGAGAATTATTTAATGTATGAAGAAATGAAAATGTTCATTCATGGTGGTAGCGACAAGGATGTTCCTCTTTGGGAAGATAGAGCTACGTATTTTATCTATAGGTTCGGTTCTGATTCTTTAAATTATTATGAGTATAGATCAAAGCTAGTTCCAGGATGGGATAACTCTGTAGCCAATAATCAAATGGTAATTCCATTGAGTGACCTAACAGATCTTAAAACATTCAGATCAGATGAGAATGCAAAGCCAGATTCTATGTATATGAAGGGATTTAATAATGAATCGATTAATAGGTATCTTGGTATATTGGGAAATCCAACGCTTCAAAATGTAAAGTATTTTAACGTGGGAGTTATTGATTCAGCAGGTACAGGACTTGACAATGAAATTTGGTTAGATGAGCTTAGGTTAGTAAAGGTCAAGAAAGATCCTGGTATTGCAATGAGAGCTAAAACGAGGATAGAAATTGCAGATATAGCAACTGTAGATGCAGAAATCACAAGACAAGATGGTAATTTCCACAGAATAGAAGAGAAAAGTGGCAGTGGTTTGACTTCGCAGAATTTTAATTTAAACTCCACTTTCAATTTAGATAAATTAGTACCTCAAAAGTTAGGTATAAAACTCCCTGTTAAATACACATATTCGAACAATGATAGCTATACAAAATATCAGGGTAGTACTGACATTCTGGTGGATGAAAATAATATTCCTGATTCTGTGAGAACAAAAACTGTAAGAAATCAGTATGATTTCTCAATAAAGAAAACTTCAAAATCAAATAATCCATACATCAAACATACTTTAGATAAATTATCATTTTCAGGGAATGCTACTTTTTCAAATTCAAGTAATGCAACATACTTAAACACAAAGACCGAAGCATATAGATATACTGTGGGTTATTCCTTGAATTTACCTGAATCATGGTTCTCATTTCGACCTTTTGGTTGGGTAGGAGCTAATAGTTTTATGAAAGGAATGAAAGATATGAAATTTATCTTTTTCCCATCAAGTTATACAACGGGATTAACAACCAATAAAAATAAAACAGAGTCTATGACAAGAAAAGGAAGTTCTTCGAATTCGGGGTTGTTTAATGTTACCAGAACTTTTAACACAAGTATTACTCCGATACCGATCTTGAGCTCCAGTTATGACCTTACACTAAAATCAGATATGTTCAAGACTAAGATGGATACAATTATAGTCGAAGATAAAACTAAAGATTTTTCTGATCTTGCGATGTTTGATTTTGGAGCATTATCCAGTATGCAATCGGGATTAAAGAATAGCTTAAAACTTAATTTTTTCAAATTCTGGACTAATAATCTTTCTTTTAATACATCGTATAGTTGGAATGGTAATTTGGCCAGCAGTACAGCATCAGCTAATATAAAAAATCGTTATGATGCAAAGCTGGGGACAAAATTAAAAACGAAAGATATTATAACAGGTATTCAGAACTCAATAAGCTATTTCTTTCCAAAAAAAATAGTAAAAAAAGATAATATTCAGCAGAATAATGAACCTCCAAAGGAAGAAAATCCAAAAGAAGAAAAGAAACCAGTTGATATGAGAGGTGCTAGGAAGAGTAAATCAACAAGCTCAATAAAGAAAAAATCAATACTTGATTTCCTAAAAAGTAATTTATCGGATTTTTCATTATCTTATTCTCAAAACAGAGAAAATTCTTTTAGTGATATTAGTTCATATGACCAAGCTGATCTTGGTTTTATATTCGGTGTAGCTACAAAACCCAAAGATATTAATTATACATTATCCAGTTCCAGTTGGGGAGGTAGTTGGGGCTTATCTGGAAATACAAGATTAAGTATTTCTAAAAATTTGGCATTTGATGGAATTCAATATCAATTTAATAGATCATACAGTGAAAATAATGGATTTTCTGGTACTGATACTGAAACAAATTTTGTTTGGCCTTGGGTTACTGAAGAAGAACATAAAAAAAGTGAAGTCAATTCCTTGTTGATCCCAAACTATTCGATTAATATAAAAGGATTGGAAAAGTTAATTCCAAATACAGAAAGCATTACTTCACTTTCCTTATCTCATGCCAAATCAGGAAATGTTTCATCTGCTTGGTATATTGATGGTAATACTCCTGATATGTATTTGACAGGAATACCTAATCTAGATTCTGATATTCTAAAAGTACTATCAAAATCTTATAATGTATCTTTTAGACCATTGGCAGGTTTTAAAATTAGTCTAAAAAATGGATTTAATTTTAATGCCTCGTATAATTATGCTTATGATATGAAAGAATCTTATAAATCTGAAAATGGAGTGACAGGAGTTCAATCTGGAGATAAAAAATATTCACGTGAACTAAGAATGTCCAGTGGATTTAATCAAAAAGGTGGATTTAAAATACCATTTAATTTTTGGCCTTTTAACGGAAGAAGATTAGAAAATGATATTAGATATAATTTAACATTGTCTTATAATGCTTCTGAAACTTATAAGTATGATGTTGAAGCTAAAGAATATGAAGGTTATATGGATGGAATTAAGTCTGACAACTTTTCGGTATCCCCTGATATTACCTATAAATTATCTAAGAAACTTAGTGGTACTATGTCTTATTCATATAATTATAATGAAACTCAAAGTTATGGAGCTAGAGCAGTTGTGAATACGAATCATAAATTTGAGCTAAGAGCTTCCTTAAGTATTACAGGACGATAAAATGATAGATCTATTTTCATATATTAAAGAAGAAGAGAAAACAAAAAAAGTTGAAAAACCTCTTCCAATTGAAAAAAAGAAAGAGAAAAAAGAAAAAGAAGTTCTTTCTGTTTATGAAATTACTAAAAAGATAAAAGGTGTTCTTGAACCAAGCTTTTCTGGAATTTGGATAGAGGGTGAAATATCTAATCATAAGCATCATAGCTCGGGTCATCATTATTTCAGCTTAAAGGATGATAAAGCTGTAATCAGCTGTGTAATGTGGAGATCAACAGGTGATCGATTGAGTTTTAGACCTGAGAACGGTCAGAAAGTGATTGTTCTCGGCAATGTAACTGTTTATGAAGGTAGTGGAAGATATCAGATAGATGTTAAGAAAATGACTATCTCAGGTATCGGAGAACTTCAGGAACAATTTGAAGTTTTAAAGCGGAAACTTCTAGAAGAAGGTTTGTTTAATCAATTACATAAGAAAGCTTTACCATTTTTAGTTAAAAATATAGGCGTTATAACTGCTGAAACTGGAGCTGCCTTTCAGGATATCAGAAAAGTGATTCGATCAAGAGCTCCGTTTGTAAATATATTTATTTATAATGCAAGAGTTCAGGGGAAAGGGACAGAGTCAGAGATAGTTGCCGGTATTGAATTATTTAATTCTCAAGCTGATCCTGTAGATGTACTTATTATCGGTAGAGGTGGTGGATCACTAGAAGATCTTTGGACTTTCAATGAAGAAGTAGTTGCTAGAGCTGTATTTAATTCTAAGATACCTATCATCAGTGCTGTTGGACATGAAATAGATTTTTCTATTTCAGATTTTGTGGCAGATGTTAGAGCTGCTACGCCTTCACATGCTGCAGAAATAGCTACAATAAATCTCACTGAAGAAAATATGAGAATCGGCCAATATAACAGCAGATTGGAATCTTCTATTTTAAATTATTTCCAGAGACAAAATGAAATTCTGAATGCCTACAAAAATTCTCATGCTTTTAAAAGACCTGCAGATATTTTAAATAACTATATTATGGTCCTTGATAATATCGAAGATAAATTTTCTATGTTATTCAAAGTAAGATTTGATTCAGAGAAACAAAAATTATCAAATTATGACGAAATTTTAAGAACACTTGATCCCGAGTCTGTTCTTAACAGAGGTTTTGCGATCGTAAGAGATAAAAAGACTGAAAAGATCGTCTCATCTGTGAAAAAAGTTAACAAAAAAACTGAACTTCAAGTTCAGTTTAAAGATGGAAAAGTGGATGTAAAGATGTAGGGATCGCAGGAATGCGACCCTGCTTTCCGTACGAACCGTTTTTATTCTTTTAATGACCTGTAAATTGATCCAGCGAATAAATATCTATACATGATAAAATTCATCATCCCACCAAAAAGCTTTGTTTTCATTTTTCCGATAGCAAAAAACATTGGATTGAAGATAAGTCCTGCTTTCCAGGAAGTTAAAAAATCGTAGTTAAATCTATCTGTATTTTCAGGATATTTCTCAATTATATGTTTAAAATTAACACCTGAATTTTCAAGTTGTTTTACCCATTGGTCAATATCTTTATCATGATAATGGTTCAAAGTTGCAGTCTTGTAAAATTTGATCTTCCCACCATTTTTCTCAATTCTCATACCAAGCTCAGGATCTTCCCACCCGTAACCTTTAAAGTTTTCATCGAACTTACCTATCTTCTCAAAGAAATCCTTCTTTATACCACAGAAAGCAGACGTAAAGTAATTACTTTTAAAATTGTTTTCAAAATTCTTCTGATTAGCACCACGTGTATTTAAGAATTTATTTAATACACATACTGTTCCGTCAGTTCTAATATTATTTACATTTGAAAATACTGCGTCAAAGTCTCCGTCCATCAATTCAACATATGTGTCGAATAAATTATCTTTCATCTCAATATCATCATCAATAAAAAATAGAATATCTCCCTGAGCCATAGATGCTCCTTTATTACGGGCTTTTGATCTACCAATATTCTCACCATTGTTAACGACCGTTACCTTTTTATCAAAGAAACTTTCAATAAGATGCTCAGGACTGTCATTTATTACAATTATCTCATAGTAATTCTTTGTGTCATGGTCTAAAATTGAATTAACAGTTCTTTTTATCGAATCAGGTCTATTATATGTAGGTATAATTATTGACATCCTTATCATAATTGATCTCCAGATTTATTCGAACGAAATTTCATATATATTGAATATACTGTAATAAATAGTAAACTTGCAAGAGAAAAAACAATTGTAATCATTTTATCCGGTACTACGAATCTTGAATACATATGGTGAGGAAGAGCTAAAATAGTTAATCCTAGAAGAACATATTTATTTCTTTTGGTTAGAAGTTCCCTACTTTGTAAAATATAGCCTATCATCAGATAGAATACAGGGAAAACTGGTGCAAATAATCTTTCGTTATCTCCGGCTAAGAAACAACTAAGGAAATAGATAACGACAAAGACCATAAGGTATGAATATTCTTTGAGGAATTTTATTTTTTCTCTGTAAAACACTACTGGAAGTAAAGCTAGAGGTAAAAATGTATTAATAATAATCCTATAGTAAGTACCAGGCTTAAAGATCTTGTTATTATCATCAAAGTGAAGTTTACCAAATGAATGAGCTAGTCCTCCACCTGCATTTGTCAATCCTCCACCGGAAGATGACTCAGTAACTATAAATGTTCTCACACCTGTAAGTATAATTACTGCAGGTAATGTAGCTGCAATTAGCTTGTAAGTTTTCTTTGGGGATTTTTCTTTGAACCAATAGTATATCAATCCTGCTGGAACTGCGAATAATATTGTTTCTCTGTTCAGCACACCTATGATCAAAATAGCTGATATGTAGAAGAATTTTTCTTTCTTCAAAGCTATGAAGAATAGTAATATAAATAGATGTGTGACCAGGTCATTTATATCGTAAAAATCCCAGATCGCAAATCCGTAAGTGTATTTGTTTAGCATGAATAGTATTGTAACAAAAAACGCAATATTCTCTTTCAGACCAAACAGCTTTAGGAATTTGAATAAGAATATTGGTATCATCAAGGCTATTAATATAGTTAATAGATAAAATCCAAGGTCTATATTCATTGGAAGTATTCCTACGATCCATGGTGATAATATCCTATATCCGAAATTTCTGGATACTTCTGGGTTGAATCCTGGTGATGCTTCTGCCATCATTCTGTAATGGATTATATCAGGTATCTCATTGAATGGTTCAGCGGTGATATCTATCTGTCCGTAATAGAAGATCATTATTGATGAAACAAGTATGAGTAGCAGGTATGGCTTTTTCATATTTGTTTAATATAATGTTTATAATTGAGAATTGAAAATTGAAAATTGATAATTAAATATTATTGTAGGGTCGGGCTGAACATCCGAGCTAACAGTCATATTCGTGCTTGACACGGATATCCACACGTATTAAGATATGGATCCCCGGATCAAGTCCGAGGATGACAAGATAGAATTTTAAAAATAAAAGATTTTCAAAAAGCTATATATAACATTATATTTTAGCTTAATTATTAATATTACTTTAAGGATACAGCATGAAAGTTAATACAAATCCTGTTAGAGGAATGAAGGATTTTTTGCCTGATGAGGCGGAACTTAGGGAAAGAGTTAAAAGAACGATCATTGATACATATACTTCATTTGGTTACAGAAAGATAGAGACACCGATACTTGAGCATTTGAATTTATTACAGTCCGGAGACGGTGGTGATAATGAAAAGCTTACTTTCAAGGTTATGAAAAGAGGTAATAAGCTTAAGATTGATACTGCAAAAGATGAGAATGATCTTGCTGATTCAGGTATGAGATTTGATCTGACAGTTCCACTTTCTAGAATATTTGCAAATAATCAGGGAAAGATAGCTTTACCTATGAAAGTTATTCAAGCTGACTGGGTTTTCAGAGCTGAAAGACCACAGAAAGGTCGCTATAGACAATTTATGCAATGTGATATTGATGTTATCGGAGAAAAAGATATTACTGCTGAGATAGATTTACTGATCGCATCATCTCAAGCTTTGTTGAACGTTGGATTTGAAGATTTTACGATTAAGATAAATGATAGAAAAGTTTTGAAGGATCTTGCAACGAAATGGGGTTTTAAAGAAGATGATCACGAAAGTGTCTTTATCATTCTCGATAAGCTTGATAAGATAGGTGTTGAAGGAGTTGAAAAGGAGCTGACTGAAAAGGAATTTGGTGAGAATGCAATTTCATCAGCAATACAAGATGTTACAAATTTTGAAGCAGGCGAATTTGATGAAAGCATTATGACTGATGATCTAAAAAAAGTTGTGGATGGAATAAAGAGTTTTAATTCTTCTAAATATAAGATTGAATTCGATCCAACTTTAGTTCGTGGCATGGGTTATTATACAGGTATGATCTATGAGATAAAGTATAAGGATTATCCAGGTTCTGTCGGTGGTGGTGGAAGATATGACAAGATGATCGGAAAGCGTATCGGGCAGGATGTTCCGGCTTGCGGTTTTTCTATAGGTTTTGAACGGATCGTTGATATAATGTTGGAAGAAGAGCAGGAAAATAACGAGAAAAAATTAAAACTAGCGGTTGTTTTTAATTCGGAGCATAATGATGTAAATATATTATATAGCCGTGCGAAAGACTTTAGAAATGGTATTGTTCCGTTAACTATAAAAGAAAGAAATGGTAAAAAAGTAGCAAAAAAAGAGGTGTCAGTTCTTAAAAGAGAGAAAAAATTTGGCAAACAGCTAAAAAAACTACTGGAACAAGGTTTTACACATTATGCTACATTAGAGGATAATGAAGTTCTAGTAATCAAAGAGCTTGAGATAAATGAAAATTAAACTAGTTTTTGTTTTGTTACTTTTCAATTAATGAAAAGTCCCGTAGGGACGATTTATTGATAACACGGTACTTTAGTGCCGTGCACCACAGAGATCTTCCTTCTACTTAACGGTTGAGCATTGCTCAACCGTTTGCTCGTGTGTGTATAGCTAATGTCACGGGGCTGAAACCCCGTGTTAGTGATAAGCAATACCTACGGCATTGTAAAAATAAAAGTAAAATAGCACTTTTAACCCAGCAAATTGAAAATCTTATTACAAATATGCACGCTTTGTTTCGTTACTTTTACATGGCAAAAAGTAACCAAAAGCCTAGTCTGCCATTAAATCTCCTAACAGTGTGCTAATTTATAGCAGTATCGGTCTGCCTCTTATCAAATGGCAGATGGGGTATATTTTACTCAACGATATTCAATCAAGTCACATTGAGTTTATCGAAATGTTAGACTTGATCTCATACCGGTCGTAAAATATATGATAAGAGGAGCGCAAAGCTGTCAAGCTTGAATAATTGTATGCTTAAACCGAACGAATGAATGTCTGTACCATACAATATTCGGATGGGTTATAGAATTATCTTGACTACAGCAAAAAGTTATATTAAATTTATTGTATGTGCAAACCGAACAAGTGTATGGTGTAAGCGAACAACAAGGGTCTGATGAATATTTTAGCAGAAATATTTTCTTCAAGGGTTCGTTCAGAATATTTTAGAATATTATTTGGACTGGAACCGAAAGAATTGCATCTTCGGGAAATTCAAAGACTTTCCGGTTATGCAATTGGTTCAGTCAGGCAAGAAGCTCAGAAGTTGACAAAACTTGAACTGATCCTTAAAAGAATTGATGGGAACAGAACCTATTATTCTGCAAATAGGAATCATCCACTGTACTCAGTTTTGCATGATCTTGTTATGAAAACAAATGGGTTGGCAGATGTTCTTAAGAATTCTTTGAGTGTTGAGTCAATAGAATATGCTTTTATTTTTGGATCAATAGCATCCGGAGAAGAAAAACCTGAAAGTGATGTTGATCTTTTTGTGATTGG
>JAQIDB010000166.1 GCA_027858225.1 Candidatus Delongbacteria bacterium | reverse complement strand
AATAAGTTTTCGTTATTTCCAAGCGGGTTAATAATTTATAACTTTTACCTTATCTCCACAGCATTATTTCTAGTTGTTCAACATATTTCTCTAACGCTCCAAACGGAGCGTTTTTTTATACAAATAAATATCAAAAGGTCACTATTTGATACTTTGCTTATTGTATATTTCTTTCGTAGGCATAAAAAAAGGAGGATAAAATGGCAAAAGCTAAAATAATTAATTTAGAAAACAACTTAATATCAGTAATATCTTATGGAAATGAAGAGTATCTCTCTCTTACTGATATGGCTAGAAATCAATTGCACGATGTAATCATAATAAAGTGGTTAAGTTTAAAAAGTACTATTGAATACATCGGAGAGTGGGAAGCTTTATACAATCCCGTTTTTAATTATACCGAATTCGGTACAATTAGAAATAATTCAGGATCAAATAACTTTGTTTTATCAATAAAACAATGGATTGAAAAGACAAGAGCTATCGGAATGACTTTTTTTCATTGCAAAATTTATCTCAAAAAGATATATTAAAACCTTACTTATTTAAAAAAATGAGGTACGAACATGAACAAATCTTCAAAAAACTTTTTATTTGAACTTTTAAATACTCCTTCACCCTCAGGAATGGAGAAAGGTATACAGTTGAAGTGGATGAAATATGTAAAGAAATATGCTGATAAAGTTGAAACTGATATAGCTGGAAATGCAATAGCTATCATCAATACTAAAGCTAAATTTAAGATATTATTAGCGGGTCATTGTGATGAAATAGGTTTTATTATCAATAGAATTGATGATAATGGTTATCTTTATTTTTCTAATGTTGGCGGGATAAGTTCAAAAATAGCACCAGGAATGCAAATTGAAGTATTAGGTTATAAGAAAAATATAATCGGAGTAGTTGGAGCTAATGCAGAACATCACGGTGGTTTAAAGGATAAATTTAACTTTGAAGATCTTTACATTGACTGTGGAGCAAAGAGTAAAAAAGAGATGAGCAAAATGGTTCAGATCGGTGATTTTGCTGTTTACAAAGTTGAACCACTTGATCTTTTAAATGAAAGATTGTCTGGTCGTGGTCTGGATGATAAAACAGGTAGTTTTATCATAGCTGAAGTTATTCGTAAACTTTCAACTAAGAAAGTTGAAGTAGGTGTTTATTCTGCAAGTACTACAAGTGAAGAGATCGGTTTACAAGGAGCTTATTCAGCTGCCTCAGGTATAAGTCCTGATATTGCAATAGCTATTGATGTTACTTTTTCAACTGATTATCCAGGAGTGAATACTTCAAAATACGGTGAATATGATCTTGATGGGGGACCAGTTCTTGCTAAAGGATCTCCAATAAACAGGAAGGTTAATGAGTTGCTGGAAAAAGCAGCAAAGAAATTGAAGATAAAACTTCAATATGAGTTAACTCCTGACAGAACAGGTACAGACGCTGATAGAATGAGATATACAGGAACGGGAGTTCCGGTAGCATTAGTATCGTTACCTCTAAGGTATATGCATTCTCCAGTTGAAACGGTAAGTTATAAGGATATAGATGAAGAAATAGATTTGTTGGTTGAAATGATAGTTGGATTGACAGGAAAAGAAAATTTAAAACCATTAGAATAGGGATTCGTAGGGGTTAGGGTTTAGTGGTTAGGAATTAGTTCGTAGGGAACGCAGGAATGCGTTCCCAATTGAATATCCAAACCACGAAAACACAAATAAAGATCCTAAAATAAATTCAGGATGACGACGAGTAAAGGAATTTATTATGACAGATGAAAATACAATGAGAATAGATAAATGGCTCAAGATAGCTAGATTTTACAAACAGCGTGTAAAAGCGGCTGATGCTGTGGAAAGTGCTAAAGTTAAAGTAAATGGTAATAGAGTAAAACCATCTAAGCTTATAAAGATCGGTGATACTCTTACTGTTAAGAAGGAATCTAAATACACAAATTACAAGATATTAGGTATTTCTGAAAGATCAATCAGTGCAGAGCTTGCAAGAGAATTATATCAGGAGCTTGATAAGCCAAAACAGTCAAAAGAAACAACAGAATTGGCACAAATAATTGAAAAACAAAATGCAGAAGATCAAAAAGAAGCCAGAGCAAAAGGGAAACCAAATAAAAAAGAAAGAAGAATACTTAATAAATATAAGTACATGAGTAATGATTAAGATACGTAATTTAGAAAAACAATATAAACAGTTCAACGATTTTAAGATTGAATGTAATGAACTTGATATAACTAAGGGTGAGATCGTAGGTATTTACGGGTCAGTCGCTTCAGGTAAAACTCTTTTTTCTAAGATAGTATCAGGTGTTCACAAGAAATATGATGGGCTAATAGAATTAGGAATGGTGAATCTTTCAGGTGTACATAGAAAACTCCTATCCTATGTTCCAAGTTCAAATATTCTCTATAACGATCTCACAGTTAATGATCACATTAAATTCTTAAGATCAGAGTTTAATGTCAATAAAACGGAAGTTACTGCTAAAATAAATTGGTATGATCAATTTTATAAGATAAATTCTAAATTAAACAGAAAAATTCATACTTTTACTTCGGGAGAATTACAATATATTAAAATATTTTTATCATTGTTACATTCACCATCTATACTGATCATTGATGAATTATTTACAGGATTAGGTAGTGATGATATTATTGTATTTAAAAAATTATTTCAAGAAATTTCTGAAAGAGAAGTTACCATATTATTTACAAGTTCCCACTTAGAGTATACTAAAAGCCTTACTGAGAAAATTTTTCAGATAACAAATGGTATCGTAGAGAATTAATAGCGTGATATAGAAAAAGTGCTGTAGAGAAAAAGTGTAATCGTGAACTAAAGGACCTACTTTCTTGCTTTTAACTAAAGATATAAAATTATTCTTGAGAGATAAGTACGCAATATTAAGTTTATTGTTCATTGCAATATTTCAATCCATCTTGATATATTATTCTCAAAGTGATATTCTTACAAGAGTTTATCTAAGTTCAATTAATGGCATTTACACATTCTTTATTAAAATATTGTTGATAATTTTTACTTTGGTATTTCTATCAAATTTTTTACAAGTTGTTTACCAATATTCATCAGAGAAAGAAAATTTCCTTTTAGCTAGATTACTTCCTTCGGGAATAAAAGGAGCTATCAAAAGAAAGTTATTACTGGCTAATATTACTTCTGTATTAATTACTCAGCCTTTTTATTGGACAATCGTATTGATTAATAGATTTGATCAAAATATGGAAATGAGGTTCATATATTTTAGTTCATTTTCTTTGTTGTTTATAAGTTTAATTATAACAACATTCAGCTCATATTATATTTTAAGTAGATCTTTTTATTATAATAATTTTATTCTTGGTGTCAAGAAACTTTTAGTGCTTTCTCTTATTACAGTTGTGAGTTTGATGATATTTGCCTCTTTGATCATTGTTCCAATACTATTTACAGATAAAAGTTCAAATCTAGTATTTATATCTATTTTGACTTTGCTTTATACAGTGTGGCTACTGTCAAGATATTTACTCGATAAAGCTTATAAAAAGATAGAGAATTCTGAGACATAAAAAAAGACGCGTATACGCGTCTTTTTTTTAAATTAGATCCTGAAATAAATTCAGGATGACGAAATGAATCCTATCTCAAAACAAGATTTACCATTTTTCCTGACTTCGCATTGATTACAATAGTTTTTATCAATTGCTTGCCTTCCATCTGATCTTTAATTTTATCATTATCAAAAACAATTGTTTTAATCTCTTCATCATC
Organism: Candidatus Delongbacteria bacterium; assembly: GCA_027858225.1. Lineage (GTDB taxonomy): Bacteria > UBA4055 > UBA4055 > UBA4055 > UBA4055 > WTAK01. The sequence continues at coordinate 3,986 of JAQIDB010000166.1, read as the reverse complement.
AATATCGATAGGTGCTTCAATATTTGCCTTAACTTTGCCATTAACCTGTACAGTTATAGTTTGAATCTGCTTAACCAAAGCATTTTCATCATACTTAGGCCATGGAACATTATGTAAAGAAGGTTCATTACCTATAATCTCCCATAGTTCCTCAGCAACATGAGGAGTAAAAGGAGAGAGCATAGTAATAAATTTTTCTACAACGTCATTATAGAAATCAGGATTAAATCTTTTACTGTCCTTAGAATAAGCAGTGATTTCATTAAATAATTCCATTAATCTTGCAATAGAGGTATTGAATTGGAAGTCTTCCACACTTGTAGTTACTTCTTTGATCGTATAGTGAAGTCTATAGTTAAGATCAGCATCTACAACTTTATTGCCGGTGTTATCAAATTTGTTTTCATAAACCAAACGCCAAATCCTATTCATGAAACGATCAACACCTGCAATACCATCTTCAGACCAATCTCCACCATCTCTGAAATTTGTCATGAACATCATGTATAATCTAAAAACATCAGTACCATATTGATTTACATATTCATCTGGAGATACAACATTCCCTTTACTCTTAGACATCTTTCCACCATCTCTGGTGATCATACCCTGATGCACGACTTTATGGAAAGGTTCATCAAAAGTTAAAAATCCAAGGTCGTTTAATGCTTTGGTTATAAATCTTGAATATATCATGTGACCATTGACATGTTCTGTTCCACCTATGTAAGTATCAACAGGCATCCACTTATCAAGTTGGTCTTTATCGAATGGCTTGTCATCAAGCTTTGTGTTAATATATCTTAAATAGTACCAGCTGGAGCAAACGAAAGTATCCATTGTCTCAGCATCTCTTTTAGCAGGTTTTCCACATTTAGGACAAGTTGTATTCATATATGAATCAACTAATGATAATGGTGCATGTCCTTTAGGTTTTATATCAATATCTTTATCCATTGGTAATAATACCGGAAGATCTTCTTCAGGAACAGGAACAGTACCACAATCATCACAATAGATTATAGGAATTGGTACACCCCAATATCTTTGTCTTGAAATTGACCAATCTCTAAGTTTATATGAAATATGTTTCTTGCCGGTTTTATCAGTTGTAAGTTTTTCAATTACTTTTGAAATTCCTTCTTTTGATTTAACTCCAGTAAATTCAGCAGAATTTACCATAATACCATCATCTGTGAAAGCTTCTGTGATATTTTCATCATTCAATTCTTTATCAAAAGGCTTTATTACCACTTTAATAGGTATTTTAAATTTGGTCGCAAATTCAAAATCTCTAGTATCATGTGCGGGAACAGCCATAACAGCTCCTGTTCCGTAAGATAAAAGAACATAGTCAGAGATCCATACAGGTATCTTATCTCCGTTTACAGGATTAACAGCATATGCACCTGTAAAGGCACCTGTTTTCTCTCTAACTGTTGATTGTCTGTCTATTTCGGATAATGCTTTTATTGATTCAATATAGTTTAATACTTCTTCTTTCTGATCATCAGTAACTATTTCCATTACCAATGGTGCCTCAGGGGCTAAAGTACAATAAGTTGCTCCATAAAGTGTATCAGGTCTAGTTGTGAACACATCAAAATTCTTATCAGTATCAACAACTTTAAAATTTATAATAGCACCTTCAGATCTGCCTATCCAGTTAGTCTGCATCAATCTTGTATTATCAGGATAATCAGTTTTGTCAAGATCGTCTAAAAGTCTTTGAGCATACTTGGTAGTCTTAAAATACCAACTTTTTATAGATTTTTTTTCTATAATCGTTCCACATCGTTCATGTGCTCCATCTGCAAATACTTCAGAATTAGCTACTACTGTGGCACATTCAGGACAATAATTGATCAAACCATCTGATTGATATGCAAGATCGTTCTTATATAATGTAAGGAATAACCATTGGGTCCATTTATAATAACTTGGATCACTAGTAACAAGATAATGGTCCCAGTCGTACATACCGCCGATACCTTTATATTGTTCTGTAAATTTTTTAATATTCAATTCAGTAGCTTCAGCAGGATGCATATTGTTTTTTAATGAAAAGTTCTCTGTAGGAAGTCCAAAAGAATCATAACCAACAGGGGAGAGTACATTATGTCCTCTCATTTTCATGAAACGGGAATGAGTATCGAAAGGTCCATAATTAAACCAATGACCAAGATGTAATTTATCACCTGATGGATAAGGGAACATGCATAAGTTGTAATATTTTGGTTTGTCAGAGTTCATATCTGTAGAGAATATATTATTCTCTTCCCAATATTTTCTCCATTTCTTTTCTATTTCTTTGAATGGATATGCCATGTTATGTACCTATAATTTATTATTTATTTAGTGCATAAAATACAAAATTATTAGTTTATAGTAAAGATGTTTTTCAGTATCAAAAAAAAGCCCGACTTTAGCCGGGCTTTTTACAATTAAGAAAGTGAGTTATCACTTAAAAGTGAGTTATTATTTAATAAGCATCATTTTCTTAGTTTGGTTCACATTACCTGACTTAAGGTTGTAGTAGTAAACACCACTAACCAGGTTAGAAGCATCGAAAGATACTTTGTGAGAACCTTGAGATAAGTCACCATCTACAAGCTTAGCGACTGATCTACCCATAACATCATAAACAACTAAAGATACTTTTGCTTCACTAGCAATGGTAAAGTTTATAGTAGTTGTAGGGTTGAAAGGATTTGGATAGTTCTGCTCTAAAGAGGTAGATATTGGCATAGCATGAACCTCTTCTATAGAAGAAAATGCTCCAATTATTGCTCTAAAGTGATAGTTTGTATCCCCAGCTTGAGACCATGCCCAAGTTCCATCTCCGTTACTTAACCCATTAAAAGATCTGTTATAATTTGTAGATCCCAATTCACTTGGCTGAGTATAGCAATAGTATACATCTCCAATCTCTGCAGAAAAACCGATCCAGAAATCGCCATAAACTCTTATTCCTTCAGATCTTAAATCAAGCATTGACATTGCTTCAGGATCAACAAGAGTATTTGCTTCAGGTAAATGTTGAAATGGAGTTAATACTTCAACACCTGGTTGACCAGTACCGTCATCTTGCCATACATGAACTGTCATTGAATCGGATGATGTATCCAAATCAGCATAATTTTTTAATAGTAAGTAGCTAAGATCTGCACCGTAAGTAGTTGTTGCATCGGATCCAGGAACAGTCATTCTAACTGCCATCGCATCACCAACTATAATATTGCTAATATAACTGACTATACCATTGTCGTAGATTAGATGTTCACCTGCAATATAGGTATAAGAATCTGAATAACCTGAATTCATTTCAACGGAACCATCTTCTGCCCAGAACCAGTATTTAACTAGAGATCCTGGTGTTTGTGTCGGAATTGTGTAATTCCATTCATCATTTGTACCTGTAGCAGTTGCTGCAACAGTCAAAGTATCACCACCATCAACCGTATACATAACACTAGCACTAGGTACACCTGAAACATCAAATGCTCTAAACATATTATTGAATTCTGCAAGTGTCCCTTCATAGAATTCAGGAGCATATGGTTCAGTTTCAAATGAAGGTGAAGCGATATCATTGTTATAAGTTTTTAACATGATATCATCAATGTACATACCATTTACGTGATATCCTTGATCACTTTGGAATAAGAATCGGAAGGTTACTTGATCTCTACCTGCAAATCCATCCATTGAGATGAATTCTTCATGCCAGCCAACACCTTCGCCATTCCAAGTTTTTAATCTAACCCAAGTCATTCCGTTATCTGGAGAACCTTCAAAGTACATATAGTCAAATCCACCTTCAAGATCATACTTATTCCAGAAAGAAATACTTGCACCGAATTTAGCTGACCAGTCCATTGGAGTTGACCACATTACAAATGAGGATACATCATCTCCATAATCACCACCGGGGCTTTCTGTAAGAGCACTGTTAGCAGAAACATATTCATCCTCTTCTACAATTG
>JAQIDB010000197.1 GCA_027858225.1 Candidatus Delongbacteria bacterium | reverse complement strand
TTTAAGAATTATATATTAGGTACAAATAAATTAATGGAGGACGCATGGCAACTTCTCAAAGAAGAATTTTACTTGTTCTTTTTGTTGCAGTATTACTAACATTCACAAACTCTAATATGCTTTTTGCCAAAATAGTGGGTAGTGTAAATAGTCCTGGTAATACTGATATTGTTGGAGATCAAGAGGGTGATGCTAGTTTTGATGATGATTTAGATGCCGTTTTAGAAAATGAGGAAGGAGAAAAGATTGAAGTAAATAAGATTATTAAAAAATCAAAAAAGTATAGAAAAACTAAATCTAAATTATCTCCTGCAAAGAAAAGACAAAAACTAATAGAAAGAGAACTGAAAAGATTTGAAAATGCCAATAAAAGCATTTTAAGCAGGGAGAAGAAAGCAAAAAAAATCCTAAAAAAAGCAGGACAAGACAGAGAAAAAGAATTGATTAAGCACGATAGAAGAATTCAGGAAATTGGAGAAATGGAATTTAATGATTAGTAATTAACTGATCAAACTTTAAAAAAGCTGCTTTGGTAGCTTTTTTTTATTTATGGAAAAAGAAATATCAGAATTAGCTTGAAAAATACCAAATAAAGTGTTAGAATTATAAGTTGATATTAGTATAGTGAAAACGAAGGTAACTTTATGGCAGTAAAAAAAATTTTAGTAATAGATGATCAACCTGAAATTCTTGAAATTCTTTCTGAAATTCTTGAAATATTGGGGCATGAAGTACATGCTATTACAACAGGAAATGATTTGGAAAAAATTTTTGATTCTCATGATATTGATATAGTTATTTCAGACTATCAAATGCCTGATATGACCGGGTACGATATTTCTAAAATAATAAAAGAAAAATATCCTTCAGTAAAAGTGTATATAGTTTCAGGATATCATAGTGTTCTTTCTGAAGAGAAGATGTCTAAGTACGGAGTGAGTGGACTTCTTGATAAACCTTTTAAAATGGAAGAGTTAAAAGAGATTTTAAAGGATTAGGTTGAAGAATATAATTGGAGTAATACCGGCAAGATTCAACTCTACTAGGTTACCAGGGAAACCGTTAAGGTTAATAAATGGTAAAAGTATGTTGTTGCGTGTTTGTGAACAGGTTGAAAAGAGCAAGTTGATCAATAAAGTGATCGTAGCTACAGATGATGATAGAATATATCAGCATATGGTTTTATCAAATAAACTTGTCATTATGACTTCAATTGATATTGATTCAGGAACAGACAGGTGTTGGGAAGCGGTAAAAGATATAGATTGTGATATAGTGGTGAATATTCAAGGCGATGAACCTTTAATTGATCCTGGGGTAATTGATAAAACTATAGAAGCTTTGTTGAATTCTAGCGAAGCTGTATGCTCAACTCCGATAAAACAAATTTGTGATGAATCAGAACTAACAAATGAGAATGTAGTTAAAATAGTGAAGGATATCAGTGGAAATGCGCTATATTTTTCAAGATCAAATATTCCTTTCGAAAGAGTTGAGACTGATCTGAAGTTTAAGCACATTGGACTTTATTGTTTTAATTACGAATTCTTGAGAAGATTTGTAAAAATGGATAGAACTCCTAACGAAAAGTCAGAATCACTGGAACAACTTAGAATTTTAGAGAATGGATATAAAATTAAATGCGTAGAAGTGGATTACAACTCAATTGGTGTAGATACAGAAAATGATCTCAAAGTTGTTGAATCCATCTTAAGTAAACGAGGACATTGATGGACATATTAAAAAATATAAATTCACCATTAGATATTAAAAATTTAGAAAATAAAGAGCTTATTCAGCTCGCTGAAGAAACAAGAAAATTTATAATTGAAAATGTAGATAAAACAGGTGGTCACTTAGCACCAAGTCTAGGTGTTGTGGAACTGACAATTGCTCTTCATAAAGTTTTTAATATGCCTAAAGACAAGATAGTCTGGGATGTTGGACATCAGGCGTATGCACATAAAATATTCACTGGAAGAAGAGATGTTTTTTGTACAAATCGTCAATTCAAAGGAATAAGCGGATTTATCAAGCCTTCCGAATCTGAATACGATTCTTTTGGGGTTGGTCATGCTTCAACATCAATTTCAGCAGGTTATGGTTTTGTCGAGGCAGCAGCTCTGAAAGGTGAAGCAAATAATGTTATTTCTGTTATCGGAGACGGTTCAATCACCGGCGGATTAGCTTTTGAGGGCTTAAATAATGCTGGTGCCTCTCAGAAGAAATTTCTTGTAATATTAAATGACAATGAGATGTCGATTTCAAAACCAGTTGGAGCACTATCAAAATACTTGACTTCTTTGTTGTCTGATAGAACATTTAATAAACTGAAAAATGAAATTTGGAATATTACAGGTAAATATAAACTTGGAAGACCTATCCGAAAAGGTTTATCCAAGATAGAAAAAAGTGTTAAAACACTTCTTACACCTGGAGTATTATTCGAGAAGTTTGGATTTAACTATATTGGTCCTATAGATGGTCACGATCTGGATGCATTGGTAAGAGTACTTAAAAATATTAAGAACGATATTTCAGGCCCAGTATTTCTTCATGTTATTACCGAAAAAGGTAAGGGTTTTAAAGCAGCAGAACAGGATGTTAAAGGAACTTATCACGGTGTTGCTCCAGGGATTTTACATAATGGAACTTCAACAAATAAAAAACCAAGTCTGAAGTATCAAGATGTATTTGGAAAGACAATCTGCAGATTAGCAGAGAAGAATGATAAAATAGTAGCTATTACTGCAGCAATGAAAGTAGGAACAGGGCTTTCAGAGTTTGGAGATAAATATCCGGAAAGAATTTTTGATGTAGGTATTGCGGAAGAACATGCGGTTACTTTTTCAGCAGCTCTTTCAATGGAAGGATTTAAGCCTATTGTAGCTATTTATTCAACTTTTTTACAAAGAGCATTGGATCAAATAATTCATGATTGTGCTTTGCAGGAATTGAATATGGTCTTCGCTTTGGACAGGGCAGGTCTTGTTGGTGAAGACGGTCCTACTCACCATGGTGTTTTTGATCTTTCGTATCTTAGATTTATTCCAGGGCTTATAATGATGTCACCAAGAAATGAGAGAGAACTTTTAAATATGCTTTATACCTCAGTGGAAGAAAATGGATTGTTTGCAATTAGATATCCTAGAGGAGCTGGTTCAGGTGAAAGTATTGACATTGAACCTCAGAAGATAGAGATCGGAAAAGGTGAAAAATTAGTTAATGGTAAAAATATTGCATTTTTGACAATTGGAAATATCACTAATAATGTGTTAAAGGCAGTAGATATTCTTAAGCAAAAGAATATTACTTGTTCAGTATATGATATGAAATTTATAAAACCATTAGATAGAGATCTTATTAAAGATGCCTACAGTAACCATGATTGTATTATTACAGTCGAGGAAAATTCAGTTGTAGGTGGTTTTGGCAGCGGTATTCTTGAAGATCTTAATAGACAGGAGATCTATGATGCAAAGGTGAAAATTATAGGTATTGAAGATGATTTTGTTGAACATGGAAGTATGGATGAATTATTCAAATTATTGAATTTACATCCTGAGGGAATAGCTAAAACAGCTAAAACCTTTCTTAGCAATAAATAACTTGCATTAAACTATATAATGTATTATATTACGACTTGTAATATAGTTGAGGCTTTGAGAAAGTGGGAAATGTCCCACTTTTTTGTTAGATAACTAAACAGAAACAGAAGAAAAATGACACTATTAAACAAGATAACACAAGCTATAGAACCAATTGTTGCCAAACATGGTCAGGAATTGGTAGAAGTAACTTTTGAAGAAAATTCTCAAGATAAAAAGCTGAAAGTTATAGTGGGTTCAATGAAGGGTACTGGAATTAAAGAGTTAACTTCCATAACGAAAGCTTTTAATGCATTAAACGAAGATGGATCTATAATACCGTTTGATTTTAGTTTAGATGTTAGTTCACCAGGTTTGGATAGACCATTGAAAACATCGTCAGATTTTAAGAGGAATGTTGACAGAGATGTTAGTATTAAGCACAAAGGTGATAATGATACTACGCATAATGATACTGGTACAATTAAAGAGGTATCCGAGACGGATGTAGTTATAAATGTAACTATAAGTAATAAAAAAAATGAAAATAAAAAGATCCAACTTGAAAATATAATTGTAGCAAAATTAGTTATAAAAATTGGAAAAAGAAAATAGGAGTTAAATCTAATGGATGCAAGTGAAGTAGTTTTAGCGGTTAAAGGAATATTAAGAGAAAAGAAAATAGATAAATCTAAATTAAGTGAAATTGTAAAATCAATATTTTTAAGCATTTTAAAGAAAAAATTTAATATTGATGAAGAAGTTGATGCTGAAGAATTTTTCAGTGTTACATTCAATATTGAAACGGGAGATGTTGAGATTATACATGAAAGAATTGTCGTTGAAGATGATGATTTTACTGATGTTGCCAGCCAAATTAAACTATCGGATGCTTTAAAACTGGATGAAGATGCAGAAGTTGGTGATGATGTTCCAGAGATCATCGATTTTGATTCATTCGGAAGAAGACATATTATCGCTGCAAAGCAAATATTAGCTCAAAAAATTAAAAAAGTTGAAAAAGCAAATATATTTGAAGCTTTTGAAGAAAGGATCGGGGAAGTAATAATGGGATCAGTTCATCAGATCACTCCTCGTGAAATCAAGATCAATTATGATGATGTAGAAGTAATTATGCCAAAATCAGAATCTATATTTAATGAAAGATATAGACGTGGTGAATTAGTTAAGGCGGTGATTAAAGATGTTTACTTTAAAAATCAGGATGTGAAGATTGTCGTTACTCGCTCATCTAAAGAATTTATTGAAAAATTATTTGAATTAGAAGTTCCTGAAATAAGTGATGGAATTATTAGAATAGTAAAAATGGCAAGGCAACCAGGTATAAGATCAAAAGTGATATTAGAAACTTTAGATAATAGAGTAGATCCTGTAGGAGCTTGTGTAGGTCAAAGAGGTGCAAGAATAACTGCGATCGTGTCTGAATTAAACAAAGAAAAAATAGATATTATTCAGCAAATAGATGAACCGAGAATGTTTATTACAAGATTATTAGGTATAAAAACAGAATATTCAATTGATATTAACGAAGAAGAAAAAACTGCGGATATAATTATACCTGATTCTATAGAAAAAGATGTATTTGGTATCAGAAATACTAATGTTGAATTAACTGAAGAGGTATCAGGTTACAAACTAAACATTTCAACCGAAAGTAAATTTAATCAAGCAAACGAATTAAAAATCCAGGATGTTGCGGAATTAAATGAGGAATTGAAATCCAGTTTGACGGAACTTGATATTATTACAGCAGATGATTTTTATCAAAAAGATAAATCAGAAATTATAGAAATCGAAGGAATCGATGAAGATATTTATAATTTTATAAAAACAACTTTGGATAGCTATTATCGTGATTAATGAAGTGGAAGCAACATTTAAGAAGATATCATCCCTTTTGCATTTCTCAATGAGGAGTAGGAAAGCAGTGGTGGGGTATAATTCTTTGCTAGTTTCAAACACAAAGCAAATCGGATTAATTCTCATTGAAGAAGGAACAAGTGAAAGTACTATTAAGAAGATAGTGAAGCATTTCCCAGATGCAATAGTAAAGATTATTCCGGAAGAAAATGGACCTGGAAAACTAATTGGAAAGAACGGTATAAAAATCTTAGGTATAAAAAAGTCGGAATTTGATAAAGAGATCAATAAACATTTAAAATCTTTGGAGATATAGATTAGATGAAAGAAGGCAAAAAAAGACAAGTTATAAAGATAGCAAAAGAATTAAATCTTGGCTCAAAAAAGATACTTGAGTTTCTAAATAAAGAATTGAATTTAGATACAAAGAAAGGTATTTTAACCAAAATTAAGGAAAATGAATATGTTTCCGTTCTAAAAAAATTCAGTATTTCAAAATATAACGATTACTCAAAAAAGAATGATGAATCAGAGATATTAAAATCGAATATACTTAAAGCAAACGAAACTGATGTTGTTTCAAGAATATCTGAATTAGACGATATCTTATCTATGTCTGAAGAAACTATTGAGGCAAATCGTAAAGAAAGAAAGTCAAAAAGAAGAATAAAAATAGAAGATACACCAGTAGAAATAATAAAACCTCAAACTGAAACAAAAACTGAAGATAAGAATGCAACTGTCAAAGTGGACTCAAATGATAAGTCATCTCGAAGACAAGTTAAGAAAGTTGAAGAAAAACCAGTTGTTGGATCAAAAGATATTAAGGATAACTCAAAGCCAGCACCAGTTAAAGCCAAAGTAGTATCAACCAGTTCTGATAAACCGAAAGTTTTTAAAAAAGATGATAAAAAACCTTTTAAGAAAGATAAAAAAGCTGGTAAGCCTAAATCGGCTGCTCAAACTGCAGAACAAAAAGAAAAAGAGCAAAAAGAAAAAGATAGAAAAGATTCTTTAAAAAGAAAGAAGCATAAAACAAATTTTGTACAAAATACAGAGTTCAAAGGACCAAGATTCAAAAGAAAAAAGAAAAAAACAAAAGTTGATAAAGAAGTAGTTAAAGATTCAATTAAAGATACTTTAAATAAAATAAAAGCAGAAGGTTCTAAATCTTTTAAGAAAAAGAAAAGAAAAAGAACTCAAGAAAATGGTGAAGAGATCGAAGTGGAAGTTAATGTTTTAACAGTTTCAGAGTTTATTTCTACAGCTGAGCTTGCAAATAAACTTGAAGTTGATGTTTCTGATATCATAGCAAAATGTTTTGGTTTGGGTATGATGATGACTATCAATCAAAGATTAGACAAAGAAGTTATTGAATTGATAGCAACAGAGTATGAATTTGAAGTAGAATTTGAAAGTGAATATGAAGAAGAATTTTTAATCGAGCAAGAAGAAATTACAGAAAATATGACTGACAGACATCCTGTTGTTACTGTAATGGGGCATGTTGATCATGGTAAAACATCGTTGATCGATTATTTAAGAAAAACTAAAGTTGCAGCCGGAGAATCCGGAGGGATTACTCAGCATATCGGAGCTTACGTTGTAAATTATAAAGATCAAAATATAACTTTTTTAGATACACCGGGTCATGAAGCTTTTACAGCAATGAGATCCAGAGGTGCTAAGATCACTGATATTGTTATTATTATTATAGCTGCTGATGATAGAGTTAATGCTCAAACTAATGAAGCTATTGATCATGCTTTATTAGCTCAAGTACCTATTATCTTCGCAATAAATAAAATGGATAGACCAAACGCAGATCCTGAAAAAATAAAGACACAACTTTCTCAAAGAAATATTTTAGTGGAAGATTGGGGTGGAAAGTATCAGTCAGTAGAAATGTCTGCTAAGACTGGTGATGGTGTTGAAGATGTCCTTGAGGCAATACTTTTAGAAGCTGAAATGATCGAATTAAAAGCTGACCATATATCCAATGCTAAGGGAAGTGTTATCGAATCAAAATTAGATAAAGGATTAGGTCCTGTTTCAACAATATTAGTGCAAAGAGGTACTTTGAAAGTTGGAGATATCTTTGTATGTGGTCAATATTCAGGTAAAGTAAGAGCAATGCTGAATGAAAGAAAAGAAAAAGTTGAATCTGCTGCTCCGGGTTACCCTGTAGTTGTATTAGGCTTCTCAGGTACTCCAAATTCGGGAGATACTTTCATTGTAGTTGATTCTGAACATGAAGCAAGAAGTATAGCTTCTAAACGTCAGCAGATTAACAGAGCTCATGCACATCATAAAGTTGAAGTTATAACACTTGACCAAGTTTCTAGTCAGATCAAATTAGGTGATATTAACTCATTAAATGTTATTTTAAAAGGTGATGTTGATGGATCATTGGAAGCAATAAGTGATTCTATCATGAAATTATCAAATGATGAAGTAGCTATAAATATTCTTTCAAAAGGTGTTGGAGCAATAACTGAAGGTGATATCCTTCTAGCAGAAGCTTCAAGTGCTGTTATTTTAGGATTTCATGTAAGACCGAATACTAAAGCAAAAGAATTGGCTGTAGTCAAAAAAATTGAGATAAGATTATACAATATCATTTACAATCTAATTGAAGATATGAAGAATGCTTTAGAAGGTCTGTTAAAGCCTCTTATAACAGAAGAATTATTAGGTTCGGCAGAAGTGAGAGAATTGTTTAAAGTACCTAAAATGGGTACGATAGCCGGTTCTTACGTTACTAATGGTAAAGTTATCAGAAATGCAAAATTAAAGCTGATAAGAGATAGTATTGAAATATACCAAGGTAAATTGTCTTCACTGAGAAGAATGAAAGATGATGCTAAAGAAGTAATGTCCGGTTTTGAATGTGGTATTGGAATTGAAAAATTCAATGATTTTAAAATTGGTGATATTATAGAAGTATTTGAATTGAAAGAAACTCAAAGGAAACTTGATTAATGAGCAGTTCATCAAAAAGACAAGGCAGGATTACATCCGAACTTAAAAAGACTATATCTAAGATAATGGTCATGGATCTCAATATACCCGAATTGAATTTTGCTTCGATTACAAAAGTTAAGATCAGTCCTGATCTATCAGTTGCAACAGTTTATTTTTCATCTTTGAAGAAAAGTAAAGAAGATGTAGAAGAATTAGAAAAGCTGTTTAGAAGAAACAATAAAACTATCAGAATGAATATAAGTAAGTATATGAGTTTACGATCAACTCCAACTCTTAGATTCTTTTACGATGATACTTTGGATAGTGTCTTTAGAATTGAAGAATTGTTGGGTGAAATTAAAGATAAAGAAAAAAGCGACGAATAGTCGCTTTCTTCTTTTAAGAGAGGAAAGGAATGGATACTAATATAATATTTAAAGAAATTGGCGATTTTATCACTAATAATGATAATTTTCTAATAACCGCGCATTTTTCACCTGATGGAGATAACTTAGGTGCATGTATTGCTTTTTATTTAATGTTAAAAGATATGGGTAAGAGTTCAATAGTAGTTAATGAGGATCTTATTATTGACAAATTTGATTTTTTACTTGAAAACAAATCAACTGCGTTTAAACAATTTTCAGAAATGGATCCTAATGTAAAATTTGATAATGTTATCATAGTGGATACGGCAAACATCGATAGAATTGGGAAAGTTTCCGAACTTATTTCAGAGAAAGCCACGGTTATTAATATTGATCATCATTTTACGAATGCAAATTATGGAAATATTAATTTTATTGATGGTAATTCAGCATCTGCTTCACAATTGGTTTATAAAATCTTCAAAGAAAATAATTTATCAATTTCAACTAAGATATCTGATGCAATATTAGTCGGCATTCTTTCTGATACCGGTGGTCTAAAATTCAGAAATACTAATGTGGAAGTTATCTCAATCGTAAAAGATTTGATGAAGTTAGGATCTGATCTGGCTGATATCACCGAGAAAATATTTGCTTCAATGAGTTATAAAGAAACTATGAAAGTTAATAAAATAGCTTCAGAGATAGTTCTTTATGAAAAAGAAGGTATTGCGGTTGCTTATAATGATCAGAAGATGAATCCTTTGATAGAAAATGAGCCTGTGTTAATGATACTTAATTCAATCGAAGAAGCTAAAGTTACAATGTTTGTTAGAAAAGCAGATAATAATAAATTGAAAGTAAGTTTAAGATCCAATTCATATTTTAATGTTTCAGATTTTGCAGGAAAGTGGGGTGGAGGTGGACATAAAAATGCTGCAGGAATGAGATACGATGGGACATTCGAAGAATTTAAGAAAGACGTTGTTGAGAAATTAAAATTAGAAGTTTCAAGGGGCTAAAGCCACCTTGTCCCAAGAATTTAATTTATATGTTTGTCATATTCGGACTTGATCCGGATATCCATAAAAATAGCGAATAACAGTGGATCCCCGTGTCTGAGCACGAGGATGACAGGAAAATTATTATTACACCAGGAAATAAAAATGAAAAAATATCCTATTATAACCAAGAATTCAAACCTTAATGATCTATTATTGATGGAAGGATTTATTATTCTTATTGATAAAGAAGATGAATGGACAAGCTTTGATGTTGTAAAGAAATTACGTGGAGCTCTCAGAGTAAAGAAGGTAGGGCATGCGGGTACGTTAGACCCTTTCGCTACAGGTTTACTTGTAATTCTCTTTGGAAAGGCTACAAAGACTGCTGATCTATACTCTTCGCAGAATAAAACATATCATTGTATCGTTAAATTAGGATCTCAGACTAATTCATTTGATAGAACAGGAGAGATCACAAATACTTCTGATGAAATTCCTGATAAAGATAAAATAACAGAAGTTGTTAATAGTTTTATAGGTCCACAGGAGCAGTTGCCACCTATGTTCTCTGCAATTAAGGTAAACGGGAAGCGACTTTATAAATCTGCTAGGGAAGGGATTGAAGTTGAAAGGAAACCTCGTAAAATTACTATCAATTCAATTGATATAATCAATATTGAGAATGATACTGTTGAAATGGTCGTTGATTGTACTAAGGGGACTTATGTAAGGTCTTTGGCTGATGATATTGGGACTAAACTTGGGTGTTACGGTCATCTTCAGGAACTTCGAAGGACTAAGTCAGGTGACTTTAAGATAGAAGATGCTTTTACTGTAACAGAATTATTGGATAAAGTGAGAGAAGACAGGCATTCGGACTCATAGATGATTACGTTGGTGCCATTTTGCCAAAGTTGTAAAAGTTTACAACGGATATGGCAAAAACCAGTGGTGATAAGCTAAGTTGACACTCTAAGCAACCATTGATATTTTGCCAATGTTATCTTCTGTCGTAACTCGTTCTCATAGTCAAAACAAATTGAGCTTATTTTCTTCTTCTCTTTGGTTCTATAAATATTAGATTTTTTTCAATATCTACTTTCTCAGGTTTAGTATTATTCTCAGGGAAAAACATTTTACTTGTATTACCAGCTGTGATACGATAGAACATCTTATTCATACCAATATCTTTTTGCCAATGAGTACCACTAATGAAAGTTCCTAATGTATCTAAAATAAAAGTACCATAAGGATCTTCAGAAGCGTAAACTTTATATTCAGATGCACCAGCAACTATACTCCAAGTAAGCGCTACGGTAGAATCATTCTCAGCAGTTATTATTAAATTTGATGGAGTTGATGGAGTTTGCGTTACACCAGAATCAGACCAAGATATGCTATAGCGATCCGATATAATTGTGTTTCCTACTTCATCTTCTACTCTAAATTTTATATCTCCATCACAAACATGATCTCTTGCTGATATTAAACCTGTATAATTGTAGGAATTCTTTGAAGTTGACAATGTTATTGTTTCACTTGCGCCTTCTATATTGTAGTCAGCTGTTACACTAACAATATCTGACGCATCATTAAAGGCAAGATTTATATTCATATCTTCATCAACATTTGCTTGATTTCCAGTTATGTAATCAATCATAGGTTGATTTATATCGGGAGGTGTTACATAGACAAGTAGAGAATCAATACCAAAAATTGTATCCTCACAAGGTATATGTTCAAATGAATTATACAGATGATCCCATCGAAATTTTATTGTTTGACCATAAAATTCACTCAAATCATATGTGTAATTTGTCCAGTCATTATCATCTGGATACAGTTTTTCTGCCATGGTCAAGACATTATTATTTTCATCGGTTATTAAAAAGTAAAGATTGCTATAATTGCTTGCATTAGATTTTTCAAAGTAAACACTATAATCTAAGCTCGTTTCAAAATCTGAACTATCTGGAATTTCAATTGGAGGTGACCATATTTGATATTGAAGGCTATAGCTACCTTGTGTTATTGATGAAAGGGTTGTATTTTCATTATTGATTTGATCAGGATAAATAAACCATCCGTAGTAAAGTAAAATAGGTTCTTCATGGTTATATATTTCCCAGCCAACACCATTAAATGCTTCAAAATCTTCATAATAAAGAGCTTCTACTATCATAACACCGGATTCATTTTTGCATTTTGGATCATCAAATAATTCAGCTTCGATCTTAAATCTCTTTCCTGTAATTTCGGAAGTAACATCAACTAAATCCCAATAATATACCCAAAGATTATCTTCAAAAACAATATCACCTTGGTCTACATACACATCATCAATCTTTAATTTTATAGCAGGATAGCTACCGGATATTTCAGGTACAGCAATTTTAACTTCAATTGTATCTGAAACGGCACCCTTCTCGGATGATGGGGGTAAGAAGTACATGTCTTCAAGTTCTAATATTTTAGGAACTGCTTTTATTTCGAATACTAAAGCACTGTCAGGAGAATGTTCTGATTCGTATTTAAGAAATTGCCAGCTATCCCTTTCTATAAGAGTATGGAATTTCTGAAGGTCAGTACCATTTTCTTCAATAAAATTATCAATATTAGTTTTAAAACGATATAAATCATTACCAAGTGAATCAAAAACTGCATCATAACCTGTATAAAAATCGTCGTCTTCAGTAAAGAAACCCACAGGTTTAAGATGGGGTGTTATAGAATTATATTCCAACATTGAAGGAGTTTTAACCTCAAATTCAATATCAACGGTATCTACAGACTTAAATACTGTAACTGTATCATTATTAAATGTATGTGGGCTAACTACTCTAACTTTTGATTTCTCATAAACAGCTTTAAAACCATTGATATCATCATTTTTTGGGGTTAAATCAATAGTAGTGACAATACCGGCAACATCGTGCTCATAATACATCAGAACTTCAGGATTATCAAAATTTTCATAGAGACCTAATGCATGTCCAAGTTCATGTTTAAGAACAGATCTTAAATTTATGGATGAATTTATACCACCTTCACAATACCAACTAAAATCATCTCTAATTTTAGTATTTACTCTTATAAGAAATTCTGTATAACCACTATTTTCGGTTGTACGACAGTTCATGATAGCATCACTAGGTATAAGTTCATAAGTTATTTTACAGGAAGCAGTTGGATTAACTGTCGGGGAAAAACCAATTGTTGGTTTACCTTCTACTTGTGACAATTCTATATAAAGTTCATTGATACATTCTGTAATATCCGTAGAAGTAAGACCAGTAGATAAGTTAAGAGCATTCCAGTTTTCATTTTTGAGTAATTCATCACCATATTCTAATGTATAATTTCCTGGTTGCAAAAATCCTGTTAGTAAATTATACCCAAAAAGGTGAGGTGAAATAATCAGAAGTATAAGTAAAATCATTTTCATTTTTTTACCTCCTTCCAACTGCGTTTATAAAAGTTATCAGAATCATTAATGAGTATCAATTCGTTTACTCGTTTCTTGAATTCATTTAATACCATACTTTCTTTTGTTATAGGATGCCTTGGACAACCAATAATTTTATCTTCATTTATTTCCCAAAATCTATAAAATGTTAGAGGGAAACCGTTATCCTTTTTATTAAGAGTCTTTGTTAATAATATCACTCCTTTTTTATTCTTTTCTACATGTTTGTATTTGTTTATCGCATTATCGTATCCTATTTCGATAATATCATTAACTTTAATTAGGTTTGAGCTTTTAATAATTTCATCTACTCTGATTTTAAATTTTGTATAAAAACCAGTAGTATTCATATCTATATTTTTACTTTCAATAACTTCTCCAATAACTATAGCTTCTTTTGTAAATGCAACTCCTTCAAAATTATTTCCGAGTCCTTTTTCTTTATCTCTAAAAACATCAAACCCAGCGACCTGTAATTCTTCTAATTTATCAAGATTGATCCTATTATCGTACCATCCGATAGAAAACCAAGAAAATATTTTAAAACCTCTTTTTCTTGAAATATCAATAACACGATTCGAATATTCTAATTTATGTTTTACAAATTCTTTAATTGATAAATCTGTGTTACGGAGATGATTATCAAGCACTACTTCTTTACCATTCTGGTCTTATACTATTCTATCAACAGGAACTAATACGCGACCATTTTCATCAACTGCAAAACCATTGCTGTCCCTGTGGACTGTGATATTCTCCGTTTCAAATTTAAAATTAGCAGGATCACTTTTATCAATTATTATAGCCTGCTTAGTCTCTTGCTTTTTTACTTCTTTTGTTACAATATTTGGATCTTTTCCACCATCATCTGACATTGCGAAAATGCTTGTCAGGAGTAAAAGTATAACTCCTAGAATTACCATTTCTTGTTTTCTCATTTTCTTAACTCCATTCTAGTTTATATTTTTAATTCTATTTAATAAGCTCAATTTGTTTTGTTCTTTTAGAGTTACGATTGAAGATAACGGATATGGCAAAACGCAGTGGGTCATATCGTGTTAAATGTACAAGTAACCCATTGAGATTTGCCAATGTTAGGGGCTGTTTGCTTTATTTAGTTCTTTAATTTTCATATTAATAAGAATAATTTTCTCAATAATTAATGTAAAAATAAATAAGATAAGTGTTGTTAGCAACATTGAAAAAAATGCAGATGCATGAAATGTGAATACCAGAAACTTTGATTTGTCTGCATCTGTTAAAACAAATATACCTAAATTTGTCCACCATGATAATGTTAATTGACCAATGTGTTGTAGATTAAAACTTGTTACTTTTGTTGCTTTCAAAGAGATCATTGTAATAATTGCTTCATATATTGCAAAATATGCTAATATTCTTAATTGGATTTTATGTTTTTCAAAGAATTTTACAATGAATTTAACGATTATAATAAAAATAATAATATTAAGCACGGACTTAATTATTACTGAAGTTACACCATCGAAATTTATTCCAGAGCTGAAAGGATAGCCTATAGATGGACGGCAACCGTTCATAGTTGGCAAAAAAAGAAAAATTGATAGCCAGATTAAGTATTTTAGGGCTAATAC
>JAQIDB010000180.1 GCA_027858225.1 Candidatus Delongbacteria bacterium | reverse complement strand
TTTGGCTCTGATTAAGTACGGGAGCTTAGCTCAGTTGGTAGAGCAGTTGACTGTTAATCAATTTGTCGGGGGTTCAAGTCCCTCATCTCCCGCTAAAAACCGCCATAAGGCGGTTTTTTTTTATTTCGTTTACTATTTTACTTAGATTTTTTATATTGTAAAAAAAATAATTAAGGATTTATTATAAATGTCAAAGAAGAAATTCGGTACTTTTAAGGGTGTATTTGTTCCATCATCTGAAGCATTGTTGGGAACAGTTTTATTTTTATTGTTGCCTTTGCTTACAGCTAAAGTCGGATTAGTATATATGTTGATAATAGTTGTTTTAGCACACTCTGTCACCATAGCAACGACATTTTCATTGGCAGATATTACCACAAATTTAAATACAGTAGGTGCAGGAGGAATGTATGCACTTGTTAAAAGATCATTAGGCAAAGCAATGGGTGGTTCTATTGGAATTCAGTTGTTTTTTGCACAAGCGGCTTCAATTGGATTTTATTCTATTGGTTTTGCAGAACCATTGCATAGTATTATAGCTCCTTTACTAAAAGATTATTCTCTCTTTGCTGGTAGTACTCCAGCTGACATTCTTCTACAAAAGCAAATTCTTTCAAGTGTAATATTCTGTGTCTTTTTTATTGTAGTTATGTTTGGAGCAGATTTTACACTCAAGATTCAAACATTAATCTTATATGTTCTCGGTGCGAGTATATTAGCGATATTTATTGCCCCATCAATGGGTTTGGAATTTGAAGGAAGTAAATTGTTTAATGATTTTCAAGGTATTAATTTGTGGGGTAATAAAACTATTTCTATTAGTATATTTTTTATTGCTTTTGCACAATTCTTTCCAGCAGTAGTAGGAATTGATGCGGGAATAGGAATGAGTGGAGATCTAAAAGATCCAAAAAAAAGCCTCGTAAAGGGAACTTTTTATGCTATTGCTATCACTTTTGTAATATATATAATTTCTACTGTAATATTTTCTATGATAGATGGAGACATATTTACTAACGGAGCTTTGTTGCCAAATATATTATCTTCTTCAGATGGTTCTTTTAATAATACATTAAGTATTACAATACTTGTAGGTATTCTATTTGCGACAAGCTCTTCAGCTCTTAGTGTATTTATGACTTCACCCAGAACGCTACAAAGTCTTTCAAAAGATGGGATTCTTCCAAAATCATTGGTGTTTCTAGGCAATGATTCTAAGAAAAATGGTACAGAACCAAGATTTGCAACTCTAGTTTCATTTGTAATAGGGTTTATCGTAATTTGGATGGGTGATATTAGTATGGCTGCAATGATCGTCGGTATATTATTCTTATTAGTATACGGGTCATTGAATTTATCTGCATTTATGGAGAGAATTAGTGGGAATCCTTCATTTCGACCTACATCTAAAGGGCATTGGTTAATTAATTTCTATGGATTTATTATTTCAATGTTCATTGTTATTTTGTTCAGTTGGTGGATAGGATTATTGTTGATAATTTTCCAATATTTTATTTTCAGACTTATATTGAAATATAAAGCAGGCGGAAAGTTAGAAGGAGTGTGGTGGGGCGTTCTATTTCTATTTATATCTAAAGGACTGGTAAAATTAAATTCTATCGTTCAGGGTTCTAAAAATTGGCGACCAGTAGTAACATCAATAGCATTCTCAGATAGGATAAATGGAATAAAAAGTGTTAAGTACTTGTCCGATATTATTGCTTCTTACAAGGGTTTGGTGCACATGAATATCTTGAACAAGGAAGATGATGAAAAAATTCCATTCAGACCAAGATCTAAGAAAGGAGGAATACCTTTGAATGTGGTCCATGTTGTTGATCCTTCTAAAGCAATTTCAAGTATTCTACAGATTAGTTTTCCTGGTGATATTACTACAAATACTGTTCTACTGGATTATAATACTGAAATTGATAATGTTAATGTTTTCAGTAGAATATTAAAGTTGAAGAAAAATATTCTTTTACTAAAAAGTGGTGATTTGTTTTCTAAAAGCCGTAACATAGATATATGGTGGAGAGGTGAGAAAAATGGTAACCTGATGGTGCTGATTGCCTATATTATAAATACGACTCTGCATACAACAAAAAGTAAGAATGATGGTAAACTCAGGATTATTAGGAAATTGGGGCAAAGTGAGAAAGAGGAAATCGCTAGAGAAGAAATGGTGATACTTTTAGAAAAAGCAAGGCTTACCGGAGATATTGTAATAATTCCTTTCTCTGAAACTCCATTCTTTGATGATATGAACATTATCTCTAATGAAGCAGGATTGATCATGATGGGATTACCAGGTTATTTTGTCATGGAAGAAGAGGAAAGAAAGTTCAAATTGAATAAAGAGTTTTCGGAAGAAGGTTTGTCTAAATACACGGATCTACCTCCGGTTCTATTGATAAAAAGCTCAACAAAATTAAATTTATTAGAAGACTAAAAAGATAGTGATAAGTTGTAAGTGATAAGTTGTAAGTGATAAGTTGTAAGTGATAAGTTGTAAGTGATAAGTTGTAAGTGATAAGTGATGAATTTGTAGGGTCGAACCCATGTGTTTGACTGGAAGGGAATTAAAATTAGGAGATGATCATGAAGAAAGTATGTGTTATTTTAGCAGGTTCAGGACATGCTGATGGTAGCGAGATCCAGGAATCTATGTCGACATTGATCGCTTTAAGCAAGTATGAAGTAAGCTATGACTGTTTTTCCTTAGACCAATGGCAGTACGATGTAATCAATCATTTTACGCATGAACCTGTAGATGAGAAAAGAAATCTGATGCATGAAGCAGCAAGGATAGCTAGAGGAAAAATAAGAGATATTTCAAAACTTGACATTAATAACTACGGTGCATTGATATTTCCTGGTGGTTTTGGAGCAGCAAAGAATTTATGTACTTATGCTCTAGAAGGGATAAAAGGGTCTGTTGATACAAGGATAGAAAAATTGATTATAGATTTTCACAGAGAAGAAAAATATATAGGTGCTATCTGTATATCACCGTTAATGATAGCAATGGCTTTATCCAAGGTTGCTCATGGTCTTAAATTGACGCCTGGATTTGTTGAGAATGCTGCAGAAGATCTTAAAAACTTTGGAGCTGAACCGATTATGTTGAATTCTGATGAAATTTGTATAGATGAAAAGGATAAAGTAATTTCAGCACCTGCTTATATGAATGGCAATGCAACGTTATTTCAAGTATATTTGGGAATAGAAAAATTGGTTAAGTATATTTCAGAGAAGATCTAAATGAAAGGCTTGATAAGAATTGATGATAGATTAATACATGGGCAAGTGGTTGTCGGTTGGGGAAGTAAACTGAATCCTGACTATATTATACTTTCAGATGATATTGTTGCTTCGGATGAATCAGAAAGCGAGTTATATCTTCTGGGTGTACCGTTTGAGTACGAAGGAAAAGTAATTGGCTTTTCAGATACAGTTGAATTTATCAAAGAGAATAAGAGTAATAAATTTATTATTGTCGTTAAATCTCCAAATTCAATTATAGATCTTTTAAAGTATGGATTGGAAATCACTCACTTGAATATAGGTGGAATGCATTCTAAGGAAGGTAAGAAAGAGATAAATCATTACGTTTACATGAATGATAAGGATTACAATAATCTTCTAGATATAAATAAAAAAGGAATTGAAGTATATATTCAAGATTTGCCATGTGAAAGGAAATATGATATGAAATATATTACAGATCAATGGGAAAAACATGAGTAATAAATATAAAGAAGCAATGGGAAAAGCATGAGCAATAGGTCTAAAGAAGCAATAGTTGGATTTGTCTCAATATTGGCAATAACAGTTTTAATAATATCGATCATATATGGAAAGAATATTTCTTTAAATACCGAGAAAAAGATTCTTACAGTGTTATTTGAGTCTGTAAATGGTCTGGATGTCGGTTCTAAAGTATTTGTTAAAGGAGTTCCATGTGGAACAGTAAAATCCGTCAACTTATCAAATAAAAATGTTGTTGTTCAAGCAGATATTGACAGTAAAATAAATATCTACTCAGATGCAACAGCCACTGTTGAAAACAAGGAGATCATGGGCGGAAAGATGTTGGTGATCCATGTGGGGCAGTCGGAGATTCTTTTAACAGATCAAGCGATTATAGGAAAAAGCACTAAAGGTATGAATGAAGCAATTTCTGAAATTGCTGATATAATGACACATGCAAAAATATTGATAGAAAATACGGATGCTTTAATAATTAAAGTTACAGAATCTATTCCCAAAACTGATCTTGACCAAAAATTCAATGAAATTGCAAAAGAAACATTAAGTACAATGAAATCAATAAAAACGACAATGAATTCTGTTAATAGAAAGTTTACTGGAACTTTAAATAAAGCTGAAACACTAGTAGATTCTATACAAATGTCAATAGATAAAGGGAAATCAGAAATCGCTAATATTTACCCTCAAATAAACTCATTGATTTCTAAAACAGATATACTTATCTCATCATTAAATGAACGAGTTGAAGAATTTGCAGATTCAACAGGATCAATTGGAAGATTAATTAATTCTGATGATTTTTATATGAAACTAGATAGAGCCGTTACCAACATTGATTCGTTAGTAAAAAAGATCGATAGGGAAGGAATAAAAACAAATATAGATTTTTGGTAAATTTTTCAACAAACTAAATTAAGAGGAAAAATGAGTTATATAAATAAAGAAATTCTAATAAATGTTTCAACGAAAGAAACTAGGGTTGCAATAGTAGAGGAAGATAAACTTGTTGAAATGTTCATTGAGAGACCCGAAAATGAGAGAACTATTGGCAATATATATGCGGGTTATGTAGATAATATATTAGATGGAATGAATTCAATATTTGTTGTTCTTGGTGATGTTCCAAATGGATTTTCACATCTTGGAGATTTTAAAAATGATCTACTCCCCCCTGAGATTCTTAGCGGAAAATATTCGTTCCAATCTATAGATGAAGATATTGTATTGATTGATAATCAGGATCTAGCAAAAAAGAAACTGAAAAAAAAGGATAAGGTACTAGTTCAAGTAATTAAGGAATCTATTGGAAGTAAAGGACCGCGTATAACTTCAAATGTAACAATTCCTGGAAGATATGTAGTTTTGATCCCGAATGATAGAGGAGTTAAAATATCTAAAAAGATAACTAATCCATCGATCAGAAGAAAATTAAATAAAATTGTAAAGAATCTTATTCCTGATAATTTTGGAGTTATAGTTAGAACAGCTGCTGAAAATAAAGATTCTCAAGCTTTTACAAATGATATAATTCATACATATAATATATGGAAAAAAGTTGTAAAGGAATACAAAAAAGCCGAGCTACCGACTTTACTCTATAAAGATGATGATCTAGCAGCAAGTATTGTTAGAGATCTATTTAATGAAGATGTTTCAAGAATGATCGTTGACTCAGAAGATCTCTTCAATGACATTCAGGAATATATAAGGAATAATGCTCCTGAATTAGAAGA
Organism: Candidatus Delongbacteria bacterium; assembly: GCA_027858225.1. Classification (GTDB taxonomy): domain Bacteria; phylum UBA4055; class UBA4055; order UBA4055; family UBA4055; genus WTAK01. Next base: position 5,851 of record JAQIDB010000180.1, on the reverse strand, counting down.
TAATCTGTTTTTGCATGATGGTGGCGAACCGATCTTTGATAAATATCACAATATTAGTAAAGATTACTACAAAAGTTTAGCTAGAGAAGTATTTATGAAAAACGGTGGATCAATTGTGATAGATCATACCGAGGCACTGGTAGCTATTGACGTTAATAGTAAAAGATATATTAAAAAAAGATCTCATGAAGAGAATAGTTATAATATCAATCTTGCAGCGGCAAGAGAAATTTCCAGACAACTAAGACTTCGAGATATGGGCGGACTTGTTATTATTGATTTTATTGATATGCATGACAATGACAATAAAGCAAAAATATTCAACGAAATGAAGAATCTTCTAAAGTTAGATAAGGCAAAGTCAAGTATTGAACCGATAAGCCGATTTGGATTAATTGAGATGACAAGGCAAAGGTTAAAACCATCGATTGTTCAAACAGTATTTGAAAATTGTCCTACTTGCTCAGGGAAAGGCATAGTTCAATCAAAAGAAAGTATTTCGATACAATTAGATAGATGGCTAAAAAATTACAAATTTGTAACAAATAACACGGAAGTTGATATTGCCGTAAATAAGGAACTTAAAAGATATTTTGAAAATGCAGAAAACAATATTATTCAAGAGATGATGATAAAGAATTGGATGAAAATAAATTTCATTATCAATAATTCTTTGAATTTGTACGATTTTAAGTGCTATGAATCAGGAACAGATAAAGAAATTACAAGAGAGTTTGCCAACTAATATATGACTAAAAAGAAAATAGCGATCATAACGGGTGCATCTTCTGGTTTTGGAGTAGAATTTGCCAAGCAGATAGATCAACAAATTGATCTGGATGAAATATGGTTGATTGCAAGAAGGAAAGAAAAGCTTGAATCAACGTCTAAAATGCTTAAAAACTCTCAAGGTATTGTTATAAAAGCAGACCTATCAACTTCTGAAGGAATTACTAATATCAAAACTTTATTAGAAAAAGATAAACCTGAAGTAAAAGTCTTGATAAATAATGCTGGATTTGGAAGGACTGAGAAATTTGAAGATTCGGATGAAGAGTATAATGAAAGTATGATAGATGTAAATGTGAAAGCTCCTGTGATGATTACAAAAATAGTGCTATCATATATGTATAAAGGAGGCCATATAATAAATGTTGCATCATCGGCTGCTTATGCTCCTTTACCTTATTTCTCTGTTTATGCTGCGACTAAAGCATTTATATTAAGTTTTTCGTATTCGTTAAAAGAAGAGCTTAAATTAAGAAATATTAGTGTTACAGCGGTATGTCCAGGACCAGCTTCAACCGAATTTTTTAAATCGTTAAAAGAGAAAAAGGTCAACGGTCTTAATATTAAGGACCCTATAAAGATTGTAAGAAAAGCTGTAAGGGATTCTTTAAAGAGAAGATCCGTTTCTATTTACGGCTATGAAATGAACTTTTTGAGAGTTGTTTCAAAATTATTACCAAGAAAAATGTTAGCATATTTCTCAGGAAAAGTGAAATTACCTCAATAAAAATTAAATAAACTATAATTTTTATAGATAAATCGAATTGTAAACAAACTTTTAACTTGACTAAAGCTTAACTCATAGTTAAATTAAAAAGCTATAAATTCGTACTAGATGAAAAATATAAAATTAAAATAAAAAAGGGAGAACGAAAATGAGGAAATCTGTGGTAATATTAGCAGTGTTTCTGTTCTCAGTATCAATGTTTGCAGGAATTACAAAGAATGAGTTGGTAGGCGGGATTAAGTATTTTTATGACTTTGATGCTGGTACTCCATCTAACGAAATGAATTATATCAACTTTCCTTCTGTTGATTACAAGATTGAAATGATGCTGGGGAAATTATTCAAAATATATGTTCATCCTAGTATTGGTTACAAAATGGAAAAGAAAACAGAAGATGGTAATGCCCCAGATGGATTAGATAGATATGCAACAGAATTTTATTTTGGTGTAAAACCAATGTTGAAATTTTATTTTCCAAAACAAATTTTTAAAATGGAAGGTTTTTTCGCAAAAGGCGGTCTTCCATTTTACAGTGGTTCAAAAAGTCCTCAGGAAGTAAACGCACCTGCAGAGCATACCCGAACAATTGATTTCTTCTTGAATTTAGGTTTTGATAACAGAAAGATAGATCAACATTTACTTACACCTTGGGATTCTTTTGAACAGGGTTGGGCTGCATATGGTACTTATGATGAGCGTATAATAAAAACTGTTTCAGGTCCTGAAGAAAGTAGTTCTTATCTTTCAACTGAGCCAAGATTTTTTGGAATTTCAGGATGTTACTCTCATCTTGTAAAGAAAGAGAATATGATGGTAAAATTGGGACTTGATTATACGTACCAAATGAATCCTGATTGGAGTGAAGGTGGAAAAGATACCACTATTGATCTTAATTTACTTTTTGCTTATGATGTAATCAAAGAAGTTCATGCAAGTGCAAACTTTGGGTTCAGAGTTGAAGAACTTGAAATGACTGATATTGTAGTGGATGAAGAAGGAAATGTAAATGAATATGGAAACTATAACATTTTAGTATTCGGTGTAAACGGTCACTATTATCCACTTCCTTTGTTTGATCTTTATGGTGGATTTGAATTGAATATGGATCTTACAAGTACGGATGCAGAACCTAGTTATAAATTTGAACTTGGTGGAGCATTGATGTTTAAGTAGTATTTAGTATTTCTTTTATTTATAAGACCGATCACTTTGATCGGTCTTTTTTTTAGCTATAGATCGTAGTAAAATAAATCTTGACAAAAGTCTAGCAATTGTTTAGTTTTTCGCGGTTATTAACTCTACGCATAATTTATGCGTAGCGAGACGTAGCAGAGATGTAGCGAGAAAGAAGAAGTGAAATTAAATAAAAGGAGAAAATGATGAAGAAATTTTTAACACTGGCAGTAATGATGTTACTTGTAGCATCATATGCAGAATTTAAAGTGACAAGAAACAAAGTAATGGGTACACTAGGATTTGATTATTTGATGAACACTGTAACGACAAGCGATTCAACTGGAACATTTGACTCAGACGATTCTAACATGGGTTACGATCTACCTAAAGTTGCTTACGAATTTGAAGCGAAACCAACTGATATGTTCAAACTATACCTTTATGCTGGAGCAGGTTATGCAATGGATCAGGCTTCAACTGATGGTACTGCAGCAGATAACTTTTCTTCAGATCTAAACTTCAACATCAACCCAATGGTAAAAGCATACTTACCAAGTAACTTGTTCGTTAAATTGGCATTGCCATTTGCATTTAACAGTGCTACAAGTGATGAAGATGATGCAGAAGCAATACCCACAATAACACTTGATACGAAGACATCATTCGGATTTGATAACACTAAGATTCGTATTCATGGTATATCTCCATTTAATGCTTTTGTTAAAGGAATGAGCTTTTATGGAACATTTGATATGGGTTTGATGAAATCTATTGATGGTGAAGATGCAGAAGAACTTCCAATGTTCTTTGGTGTTTACGGATGCTATGCTTATTACAATGATAAAGACATGATGGTAAAACCTTATCTAAGTTACAAAATGGGATTGAACGACAAAGTTGATGAAAATGGTTATCTTAATTTAGGTGCTGGTTTTGCAAAAGATTTTACTGAGCAAATTAACATAACAGCTGCTCTTGACTTTGGTATGAAAATGCTTGCTGAAACAAATTCAGTTGGAGATGATGCAATCAATACATTGATGATAGGTGCTGGAGTTAATTACTACGTAATGCCAGAACTTGATATTATGGGTGGTATCAAAATGGGTATGGATTTAACTACTGAAGATGCAAATCCAGCTTACTTATTTTCACTTGGTGCAAAATATACTTTAAATCTTCTTAAGTAATTCATTTTTAAATATTCATAAAGCCGGTCTTGTACCGGCTTTTTTTTTGCTTATTATTTATCCTAATCTAGGATGCCACAGTCTTGATTCAAGATAAAATAGGACTTGACAAATACTAGTTGTTTGTTTAGTTTATTTATATGTTGTTAAACAAAACGCAAATTTTTGCGTAGTATGATTGAGAAAAAGAAGTGAAAATTAAATAAAAGGAGAGCAAGATGAAGAAAGTTTTAACACTGGCAGTAATGATATTACTTGTAGCTTCGTATTCATTGGACATCACAAAAAACAAAGTAGAAGCAGGTGCTGACTTTGGTATGGGATCTTACAGTCCACTTTATGCATTAGTAATGCCTACAGGTTGGACTTATGACGCTGACGACCAATTCATGAACTTTACAATACCTGGTGTAATGTATAAGTTTGAAGCAAAACCAAACGATATGTTCAAACTGTACTTACATGGTCAAGTTGCTTACATGATGTCAAAATATACTTATGATGGTGATGCGCCAGCTGGTGCGGACAATTTTGCATCAGGAATAGCTCTTGAATTAAACCCAATGGGTAAATTTTATTTACCTAACGATCTTTTCGTAAAAGTTGGACTTCCATTTGGTTATCTAAATTTCACACCGCGAAATGATGATGCAGATGCAATACCTTTCATGGGTTTAGATATGTTTGCTAACTTTGGTTTTGATAACAGAGAAATCGATATGCACGGTTTGACTCCATGGGACCTATTCGAAAAAGGAATGGCATTCTACGGTGTATTCAGCATGGGTATGATGGAATCAATTGATGGTGAAAGTACAGATGATCTTCCAATGTATTTTGGTGTTGAAGGTTGCTATGCCCATCAGATGGAAGGTAATATGATGATAAAACCTTACCTTAGCTTCATGATGCAATTGAACGAAGATGCAGCTGCTAAAGACACTGAAGTTAGAATTGGTGGTATGTTTGCAAAAGATTTCAACGAGAAGTTTAATCTAGAAGCTGATCTTAATCTTGATATCCTTGATACTGAATTCTCAACATGGGATTCAGTTGCAGGAGAAGCGCTAGACATGTTAATGAAGTTGAACATTAGTGCAAAAGGTAATTTTTATGTGATGCCTGAATTAAATATTTTTGCAAATTTGGGAATGTCAATGGATCTTTCAATGGAAGAAACTGATATGGGAATGGCTTATGGACTAGGTGCTATTTATACAATGAATTTGATAAAATAATTTAATTATAGAAAAATTATAAAGCCGGTCTTGTACCGGCTTTAAGTCGGTTTTTTTTTGCGTTATTATATAATTAAGAAAAATTAAAACTCCATACATATTGCATTATGAAAGTAAATCAGACTGACAATTCATTCAACGATAGAACTTGTGATTTACGTCACAGCTTATGGGAATAAATTTTACGGAATGGCTGAATTTGGTATTACAATGATGGGTGCTACTATAGAAGCAGAAAATGTGATAATTGGATTTGACCCGATTACTTTTGTGCCAATTTATGGTGATTATGAGGAAGATATTGATTCTGAATCTGAATTCGGATTTGCAGTAGGCGCTGGGTATATTATGGACAAATTTGATTTTTCAGTAACTTACAATGCTATTAGTGATTGGACTCATATCGGTTTTAGAGTTGGATACAAGTTCATGTAATTAATTTGTTTCGTGATAAATTAAAGCTGGCTAGTGTCGGCTTTTTTTATGTCAATTATTTTTTTTATTTTTTCTTTAAAAAGGAACGCAGATCTGCGTTCTCTGCTCAGCTATATTTTACGATTAAAATAATCCTTGACAAATACTACTTGTTTGTTTAATTTATTCACAGGTTATTAACAAAGCGCGAATTTTATGCGTGAAAGCGAGGAGAAAAAGAAGTGAAAATAAATAAAAGGAGAACAAAATGAAAAAAGTTGTAATGATTCTTACAGTGCTGTTGTTAAGCATGTCA
>JAQIDB010000160.1 GCA_027858225.1 Candidatus Delongbacteria bacterium | reverse complement strand
GGTATTCACTCACGGTCGAATACATGGGTATGACCCTACATATTCGAATTCGATTTTTATTCTTGTAATTGTAAGAATCAATCTTTAAATTCGTTTTAATGAAAAACAAATTTAAACTAATATCACCCTTTTCTCCGACAGGTGACCAACCTGAAGCTATAGAACAGATATACAATAATTTCAAAGCAGGAGTTGAGAAACAAACATTACTTGGAGTGACAGGTAGTGGAAAGACCTTTACAATGGCAAATGTGATAGAAAAGCTTAACAAACCTACTCTGATACTTTCACACAATAAAACACTTGCGGCACAACTATATGGAGAGATTAAAGAATTTTTTCCTGATAATGCTGTAGAATATTTCATAAGCTACTATGATTATTACCAACCTGAAGCTTATATGCCGACCAGAGATATTTACATTGAGAAAACCACTTCTTCAAATGCTGAAATTGAAAAACTTAGACTTAGAGCAACTTCATCGCTGATCTCACGAAATGACGTTATAATAGTTGCATCTGTAAGTTGTATATACGGACTTGGTTCACCTGATGATTATAAGGAACTTGCCACTACAGTTCATACAGGTGACTTGCTGAACAGAAATACTTTCTTTCAAGCTTTGGTAGAAATGCAATACGAGAGGAACAACTACGAACTTACAAATGGTAAATTCCGGATCAAGGGTGACATAATTGATATTCATCCTGCTTATGATGATACAGGTATAAGACTTCATACTTTTGGTGATGAAGTAGAAAGAATTGAGATAATAAATTTTCTAACTGGTAAAGTTATTGAAGTTCTTACCGAAATAAATATTTATCCCGCAAAACATTTCGTTGTTACTCAACCAAAATTAAAAAAAGCAATTGGTTTAATAGAAAAAGAACTTGAAACTAGAGTACCATTTTTTCAAACTAGAAATATGCTTGTTGAAGCCCAGAGAATAGAAAATAGAACAAAGATGGATTTGGAATTTCTGAAAGAAATGGGATTTTGCCCTGGAATTGAAAATTATTCGAGACATATTTCAGGAAGACAACCCGGTCAAAGACCTTATTGTCTCATCGATTTTTTCCCTGATGATTTTTTAACGATAATCGATGAGTCACATGCAACTATTCCGCAAGTAAGGGCAATGTACAAAGGCGATCGCTCAAGAAAGACTACTTTGGTTGACTACGGCTTCAGACTTCCATCTGCTTTAGATAACAGACCTTTGCAGTTTGATGAATTTGAAGAAGTAACTGGTAAAACTTTGTATCTATCTGCAACTCCGGCAAATTATGAACTTGAAAAGTCTAATGGATTGATAGTTGAGCAAATAATCAGACCAACTGGAATCCTTGATCCGGTCATTGAAGTACGACCTTCAAAAGGTCAAATTGATGACTTGATGGAAGAGATCAAAAAAACAACGGAGAAGAAAGAAAAAGTACTCGTTACAACTCTGACGAAAAGAATGTCGGAAGACCTTACAACTTTCCTTAAAGAAAATGGAATAAGAGCAAGATATCTTCACAGTGAAATAATGTCGTTAGATCGAGTAAAACTTATAAGAGATCTTAGAATTGGTAAGTTTGATGTGTTGGTCGGTATAAATCTGCTGAGAGAAGGACTTGATCTGCCAGAAGTATCTTTCATCGGTATTTTAGATGCAGATAGAGAAGGATTTCTGAGAGATAGAAGATCATTGCTACAAACATCCGGTCGTGCTGCCAGAAATATTAACGGAAGAGTAATATTCTACGGTGATAAAATAACGAAATCAATGGAAGCTTGTATTTCTGAAACTACCAGAAGAAGGAAAGTACAGGAAGAATACAATATCAAAAACAATATTACTCCAAGAACTATTTATAAATCTACTGAAGATATTATCAGACAAACCCAGATGAGTGAAGAACTTAGAAAACAAGAAGTGAAGGAGAAAAAAGCTGAATATAAAGAGGTTAAAGAAGCTAAGAATGAGATCATAGAACTTGATGCTCTAATGATGGAAGCAGCTGAGAATCTTGAATTCGAACGAGCTGCTGAGTATAGGGATAGAATTAGGATATTAGAAGGCTTGATTGAAGAAAAGATAGAGTAACTAATGAAAAATATAATTTATGTTTTAGTTCTAGTAATATTTCAACAAACATTTGGTTCTCAATTAAGGGAACCTATAAGTTGGTATTTGAATTACTGGCCATTGATTATTGAAACGGAGATAATCAAAATTTCCGAATATTCATTGCCTATTAATTCAACTTTATTATCCAATGACATGGTATATAGAAATACAGTTGTTGATACAATATTTTCACTAGTAAATAATATCTATAAAAATAACATTATTGATACTTTGCATGTTGGTAGCATCATCAAGATTCGTACTGAATCAAAAAAAGTTTCAAATTTAAACTTCAAAGGTGATATCAGGAATAATACTGGACCGTTTATTTGTGGATTAAATTTTTCAAATATCGATTCAAATTTATTAAGTGGAAGTTCAGTTGGTCTTTATAATGTTGAGAGTAAGTACTCTGACAGTATAGAGAATTTAATCGATAAAATACTCAGTCATAATAACTCAAATCAGAAGCTGTTAAAAGCTATTGAATTAAATAATTTTGATTCCGTAAAAAGACTGATTGATGAAGGAGCAAAAATAAATTCAAACAGCGATTATGATTACTTCGAATATCATTGGACTTCGCCATTATTTAAAGCAATTGAAATAGGCAATATAGAGATTACTGAGTATCTTTTAAAAAATGGTGGTAATCCAAAAGCACTAAACCATCTCGGTAAAGACATCTATTATCACGTAGATAATTGTAAAATTAAAGACAAAGATAAACTTCGTGAACTAATTGAAAAATATTCCAAATAATTTCAAATCTTTAATTTTAACGTTTTAAATAACAACTTCCACACCGCACAGGATGCGACCTAATTACCCTCTCCATCCACATCGGCAAATCAACAGGATGGAGATTCGCACGGTATTGCTATAAAACACCAATTATCAAGAGGTAATATTTTGATTTGCCTTGATTTTTTTGTTTCTTTTTGTATCAAGACAAAAAGATAGAATCATGTACGCTTTAAAAAAAAGACCCTGAAATAAATTCAGGGTGACGGTACCTTTCAAACTCATAACTTATATCTTATCACTTATAACTAGAAAGTTTTACATTTCGATAAACTCAATGTGACTTTCTCAAAATCGTTCTGTGACAAAACCGCTTCCACTCTTCCCTATCTTAAACTTCTCAAGTTCAACATAAGTAGGTCCTTCAGGTTTTAAAATACTTTCATATAAAATAATTTCTTCAACCTTTACCATTTGAAATAACAAGTGCTCATAACTAAGAACAAATTTCTCAAATTCATCTCTTTTATTTATCTGCTTAATTCGTGCAATAGTAAGATGAGGTTTAAACCTATTATAATCTATCGGAAAGTCCAGTTCTGCCATAGTATTTTCAATATCATTCTTTAATTTTTCGAATGGTTTATGATCTCTAACACCTACCCACAATATTCTAGGTTTGAAAAAATCTTTAAAAACACCTGATCCCTGGATTCTCAGATCAAATGGTTCATTATTCTCAGCTATCTCTGATAGTTCGATAGATATTTTAGTAACTTTATCAATATGAGTTTTGCCTAAGAATTTCAATGTTAGATGCATATTCTCTGTTTGTACCCATTTGATTTTTGAACCTTCAAATAATTCTTGAAGCGATGATATGTATTTCTCAAGTGCAGGTTTTATATTAACTTTGACTGCTATAAAAAGTCTTTTATATTCTTCCATGAATTTCCAATTATTTTATTTAGTTGAATTACAATATATTATATAATCTTGTAAATCTCCATTATTTTTTGTACTTTTCTACCTGAAATAAACATGGGATTCAAATGCCAAGAAAAAAGATCAGAAAATTATCCTTCAGTAGATACCTGGAAGTTTTAAAATATTCAGGAAGAAATTTCATAAATGAAAAATTTCCATTCTATGCATCATTAAAAGTTACATCAAGATGTCATTTTCATTGTAAATTCTGTGACATGAAATATTTTCAAACACCTGATCTTCCAACTGATGACCTAAAAAAAATAATCAGGAATCTTGGAAAATCATCTTTATTCTTATTGTCGTTAGAAGGTGGTGAACCATTATTAAGAAATGATATCGAAGAAATACTGAAAGAAACATATAAACAACCTTTCTACTTATTATTTACTACCAGTCAGAAAAATTTACTAGAATATCCTTGGGATAAATATCAAAAGTATATCGATTTTCTTCATATTTCTATTGATGAAGGTCATGATAATATGCACCTGTTCGATCAACTTGATGAAATCAATAGATTTGATATGATTGTTTGTGTTCAAACCGTTGTTGCCAGAGAAGATCAACCTTTCGTTGAAGAAAAAGTAAAAAAATGCTTTGATTCTGGAAGTAAGATACTTCTTATGCCTGCTGTCCATCTTGATAATACTGAAGATCATTTTCCGGATTTTGATAAACTTGAAGCGGAAATTAAAAAACTTAAGAAAAAATATCCCGAGACAATTATTACTCCAAATGCATATTTTAAAGAAGTTAGAAAGAAAAAAGGTGGTTGTAGCCCAAGTTCAATAATAATTGATGCGGATGGTTCGCTATTCTACCCTTGTAGAACATTGAAGAAGAAAACTATCAAACTTCAAGATGACGATCTTATGGATTTCTTAAACAGTTCCGAAGCTATCAACGACAGAAAAACTATGGCAAATTGCGAAAGACAATGCGGATGGTATCAATATTTTGCAACTTCAAGATTCAGTGGATTGTCAGATTTTTTTGACGCGATTGGACCATATTCAAAAGAGTTTTTTGTAGGGAAGAAAATAAAATAATTATAAAAAGCGATCTCTTGATCGCTTTTTTTGATATTTGTGACAAGGTGGCTTTAGCCCCTTGAATCAACAAATTATTGATAAACATTATTTTTTCATTCTTTTCAATACTTCTTCTTTATCAATGATCTCAAACTCTTTTACAAATACAACTTCACATGCACCATCACCTGTATCAGTTCTACTAAGTGATCCCTGCCAATACCATCCTTTATCAGCTTCAACTCTTACTAGGTAACCACTGAACTTTACCAAGTTTCCTTTTTTTGCATCTTTAATTCTACTTTCAATTTCATCAGTTGCAGGGATTAAATGCATATTCGCTGAATTATGCATAATTTGTTTTTGGGGAATTGGCAGTTCTTTACATTTCCAATAAAACCATCTATTTCTCTGACTGATCTTGAGCTTATCCAAAACTTTTTCATCAGACATAGGACCCCAACCCAATGCAAAATCTACAGGAGCAAGTTCTGAATCCCTTCCTGTCCAATATCTTTTTCTGGATAGAACTCGTGCTGTAATATCAAATGTAGCTAATGGTAATACTTCATAATCATCTTTATATTTAAAAGTTTTCTTTGATCCGAGAACCTGTTTTGGAGTTTCCGGAGCAATTTGACCATGACCATAAACTATAGGTTGACTATCGTAGTAAAACCATAGCCCTAAAACAATTATTCCAATCCAAAATATAATTTTCATTTTAATAATTTTCCTTTTCGTTTAAGTTACAATACAAATTGCCAAAATATTTATAAATAATCAACATAAAAACCTTTCATACCCTGAATAATGCATTCTGTATTTTAGATCAATAAAATTGTAAAAACAATCTTGCTAAAAATCCCATTTATAAATATATTCTTAACTTGATTATTACACGTTAGAAATAATGTATATATTAATATAATTTTGAGGTAATGAATGTCCAACAAAGAAGTAACAACGATCATTGCAACCGATTGTGGATCTACTACAACAAAAGCGATCCTTATCGAAAAAGTTGGTGATGAATATCGTCAACTTGTAAGAGGTGAAGCACCTACAACTGTTGAAGCACCATTCGAAGACGTTACAAAAGGTGTCTTGAATGCTGTTGTAGAACTTGAAGAATTAGCTACTGAATATTATAAGACCGATGCCGCTAAAGGAAGTAAGTACTATAATAAACCAAGAAAATTCGTTGAGAACGAGCAGGTATTGAGAAAAGATACTGATAGTGACGGAAATGAGCAAGGATGCGATATCTATATATCTACTTCTTCTGCAGGTGGTGGACTTCAGATGATGGTGTTTGGAGTTGTTATGGGTATGACAGCCGAATCTGCTCAGAGAGCAGCTCTTGGTGCAGGAGCAATTGTTATGGATGTACTTGCAATAAATGATGGAAGGCTTCCTCATGAAAAAATTGAGAGAATTAGAGCTTTAAGACCTGATATGATCCTTATAGCAGGTGAAACTGACCAAGCAAAACCTAAGCATGTAATCGGTATGGCTGAACTTGTAAAATCAGCAAGACCTACTGCAAGACTTGGTGCCGGTTATGCACTTCCTGTGATCTATGCAGGAAATCAAAGAGCTCAGGAAGATATTAGAAATATCTTGGAAAAAGATACAGCTTTAAGTATCGTTCCAAATCTTAGACCTACATTAGAAAATGAAAATTTAAGACCTGCGTCTGATGAGATCCATGAACTGTTCATGGAACATGTTATGCAACAGGCTCCAGGTTATAATAAACTGATGAAATGGACAGATGCACCTATTATGCCTACGCCTGGTGCTGTTGGTCTAATCATTAAGAAAATTGGTGAATTGCAAAATAAGAACGTGGTAGGTGTTGATATTGGTGGTGCTACTACGGATATATTCTCAACATTCAAATTAGAAGATGCTGATGGTAAAACACATCTTAAGTTTAATAGAACTGTTTCTGCAAACCTTGGAATGTCATACTCTGTTTCAAACGTCTTACTAGAATCCGGATTAGATGATATTATGAGATGGGTACCATTCGAAATGGATGAGCACGAATTAAGAAATGGTATCGGTAATAAAATGATCCGTCCAACAACGATTCCACAATCTAAACAAGATCTTGATGTTGAGCAGGCTATTGCCAGAGAAGCTTTAAGATTGTCATTCATTCAACATAAAGCTTTTGCAGTTGGACTAAAAGGTGTTCAACAGCAAAAAGGGATCGCAGACGCGTTTGATAATTCAGATGAAAGTGGTTCAATTATTAATATGATGCAACTTGATATACTTGTTGGATCAGGTGGTGTTCTTTCACATGCACCTTTAAGAAGTCAGTCAGCACATATGCTTGTTGATGCTTTCTTACCTGAAGGTATTACTGAACTTGCAGTGGATTCGATCTTTATGATGCCTCAATTAGGTGTACTTTCAGAAGTTAAAGCTCCTGGATGTGAACGTGCAGCTATGGAAGTATTTGACAAAGATTGCTTGGTCCACCTTGCAATGAGTATTTGTCCAGTGGGTAAAATAAAAGAAGGTAAAAATGTAGTTAAATTGACAGCTGATCTTCCGGATGGAAGAAAACTAAATGAATGGATCGAATCAAATAAGGTACTTAGATATGACTTCCCTTATGAAGATGAGATTGAATTTGTAATTGAACCTGCAAAAGGATTCAATGTAGGTGAAGGTAAGGGTAAAACTGTCACTAGAAAATTAAGAGGCGGTGTTGTTGGATTGATAATTGATACACGTGGAAGACCATTTAAATTCTCAAAAGATCTTAAAGATCGTGTTAAGATGTTAGACCAATGGGATATTTCAAAAACTTATGTTCCAAAATCCGATAAAGATGGCGTTTAATAAATAACTAAAAGATTTTAATAGGAGAGTTTTATGGCTCACGCATATACACCAGGGTTAAAAGTTGCTGCTAAAATAGCTATTGAGAAAACCCGAAAATTACCACTTTTAGGTGATGTATTAGTAAAAAAAGATGATCAAATAGATGCAAAAACAATTGTTGCAAAAACAGAACTACCCGGAAAAGTTTACCCTATCAACGTTGCAGGACAATTAGCATTAGGTAAAGCAAGTGAATTACCTGAAGCTATGCTTAAAAAAGAAGGGGATAGAGTAGAAAAAGGCGAAATGGTTGCACAAAGTAAAGGTTTCTTTGGATTTTTCAAAAGTGAATATAAAGCACCGATTACTGGTACAATTAACCAGATATCTGGTATAACTGGGCAGGTGATCTTTAACGCCCCTGCTATACCTGTTGAGATAGATGCATATGTTGACGGTAAAGTATTAGAGGAACTGCCGAAAGAAGGTGTAATAATGGGTACTGAAGGAGTACATATTCAAGGCATTATTGGTTTAGGCGGTGAAACTCAGGGAGAGATCATGATGGCTTGTGACTCACCTGATACAATACTTGATGAAAATATGATCACTGAAAGTATGAAAGGTAAAGTTATTGTCGCAGGAGCTAAAGCAACTCTTAAAGCTCTTAAAAAGGCGAAAGAAATTGGAGTAAATGGAATTATTACAGGTTGTTTTGAATATCAAGATATCAAAGAAATTCTTGGTCGAGATCTTGGCGTTGCAATTACAGGTCACGAGAAAATAGGATTTACACTTATTCTTACTGAAGGTTTTGGTACTATCCCAATGGCGAATAGAACTTTTGATCTTTTGAAAAAATATGTTGGACATAAAGCTTCAATCAATGGAGCAACTCAGATCAGAGCTGGTGTTATGAGACCAGAGATAATCATAACTCACGACGATCAACTTGATAAAGATGGTTCAAAGAACTATGAAACTGCTGGAATCGAGGCTGGCGATCAGATCAGAATAATCAGAGCGCCATATTTTGGAAAACTTGGCACCGTTGTTAGCCTACCTGTTGAAAAGCATAAAGTTGAATCGGGAACTTGGGTAAGAGTTTTAGTTGCTAATGTTGATGGCAAAGATGTTCTTATTCCTAGAGCCAATATTGAAATGATCGAAAAATAAACTATTTAAGGCACGAAATATCGTGCTTTTTTTTTAACAAAAATAAATCAGGATACCGTAATGAAAAAAACAATTTTTATCATTTTAATCATGACTTTCAATATCCTCATTTGTAATGATGTTTTCACAAAAAGATTACTTGATATACCTACAGCATATTCTTTGAACAGAGGAGAAATAGAAATTGGTGGAAGGCTTTATGCTTCCAATGGAATGATGGGTGAAATTAATATTGGTGTTTACAAAAATTTCTTTTTTGGTGTTAGTTATGGTACATCAAATATAATTGGGGATGAAACTCCAGCATGGAACGGACAACCGGGAATGAGAATGCAATTTTTAGCATTCGAAGAAGATTTTTATTATCCAAATCTTGCTATCGGTTTTGACAGTCAAGGAGCAGGTCAGTGGCTTGTAGATAGATTCGCTATCAAGTCTAAGGGATTTTACTTAGTGATGAGTAAGAATTATTATGTTTCAGAAGGTCAATTAGGGACATTAGGCTTCCATTGGGGTATCAACTATTGTGTTACTGAAGAGGATCCTGATTATAATGATGATAATATGAATATGTTCATTGGATTTGATAAAAGCATCGTACCAACTGTAAATCTTCTCTGTGAATATGATTTCGCATGGAATGATAATAGTAAGGATGGAACAAATAAAGGTAATGGTTATTTGAACATTGGACTAAGGTGGTCATTTGAAAATGTACTTCATCTTGAATTTGATATGAAGGATGTTTTAAAGAATACAGGTGAAACTTTAGGCAGAGAAGTCCGAGTCATTTACACAACAGCATTTTAAAACACTTATACGGACGTAATTTATTACGCCTTTTTTTAAATTAAACATGGAGATACATAATGGATTTCAAACAATTTTATTCTGAGATAAATAAACCTATATTAGAAAGCTACGAAAAAAATATCGTACTTATCAAAGATATATCTACAAAATTACCAGCAACTAATATTGAAGAAAAATATAAAAATTTTCTTTTATCTTGTTCTGAGTTAATAATTAAATTCTATGACCATGAAAAACAACTGAATGATGATTTCTTCAAGAAAAACTCGTTTGAAGAATTACAGAAAGTATTCAACAGTTTCAGTGAAGATATCTTACCTGAGAATTATGGCACTTCATATTCAAATCCTACCTATTCTGAAGAAGTTTTTGGTGAAGAAATAGGTAAAACATTTTATGTTGTAAATCAAATCTATAGATCTTATAGCACAGATGCTTTTGAACATCAGATTTTTAATATGCACAAATTCAATAATCTATTCTTAGAGCTTTTTAATTATTTCACAGAAAATTCAGATATTAAACCTGCTGTTATCAGAGATATTGTTAAAAAGTATAAACAACAATTGAATGAAGAAGCCTCTAAGCTTAGGATTCAAGGAATGTTTGATAAGGAATTAACATATTTTAAGGAAGTAATCTTAAATTCAGATTCTAACGATCTAAGATATATGTTCAAATACAATGGTTATATAACTGAAAAAGAAGTTAAAACAGCAAACTTTTTTAAGAACTATCCATCTGACAAACTCGATATTTTAACAAAGCAAATTGCAAAGGCTTATGAGCAAGGATTTATCAATGGCAACAAAAACATGTCAAACAAATCAACTATAATGTTCAGATGTCAAGTTGGACATGAAGAACTTCTGAAAAGATTGATAAAGTATCTAAAAGAGAATTATAATCTAGATTCTCTGATTACTGCTCCTGCTTCAACTATTCCAAATAAACAATTAGCTCATGACCATAAATTTGCTAATGCATTACACCTTGATCAGGAATATGCAAATAAGGCTATTGATCTAACTAAGAAAACATGGAAAGAGACAGAAAAATATTCAAAAGAGTACTCTGGAATACTAGCTGTTATGAAGTTTGGTGAAAAACCATTTTCTCCAGAGAATAAAGATTCAGCTTGGTCATTATCTACAGAACAACAGAAGATCTATCAAGATCAAATGATGAAGGGTTCTCAGATACAACAGCAATATATGCCTAGAACAGAGAATAGTTTCTGTATCATAGCTTTCCCTTCACCTGAGATCGGTGAAGATTTTGAAAAAATATTCGAAGACATATTAGAAGTAAATATGCTTGAAAGTGGAAAGTATGAAGTAATCCAAAAAAATATCATTGATGTACTTGATAAAGCTGACCATGTACATATAAAAGGTCAAAATGGAAATATTACAGATATAATCATTAAAAACCAGAAACTTGCAGATCCATCTAAGCAAACGAACTATAATAATTGTGGTGCTGATGTAAATATACCTGTGGGTGAAGTATTCACTAGTCCTCAACTTGAAGGAACTAATGGTACTCTTCATATTAAAGAAACCTTCCTTGGTGGATTAAAATATAAAGAACTAACTCTTACTTTCGAAGAAGGATTTATCTCAGATTACAGCTGTGCAAACTATGATGATGAAGCAAAGAATAAAAAATTCATCGAAGAAAATCTTATCTTCCCTCATAAGACATTGCCAATTGGTGAATTTGCAATAGGTACAAATACATTAGCTTATGTGGTTGCTCAAAAGTATAATATACTTGATGTGCTTCCAGTGCTTATCATTGAAAAAATGGGGCCACACTTCGCGATTGGAGACACTTGTTACTCTCACACTGAAGATATGGCTGTTTACAATCCAATCGACAAAAAAGAGATCACAGCAAGAGATAACTCTATGACCTTGAATAGAAAAGAAGATTATTCAAAAGCTTATACAAATGTTCACACTGATATAACACTTCCTTACGAAGATATTGAATTCATTACTGCAATTGCAGAAGACGGAGAGAAATTTGATATAATCAGGAATGGGCGTTTTACTGTTGCAGGAACTGAGGAGTTAAATATACCTTTGGATGAATTCGGGATATAAAAGTTCTAAATACAACGATGTAAAAAAGGTCAGGATAACTCCTGACCTTTTTTAGTTTAATAGGGTTAATACAAATAATTCACTTCTATAAATAATTTATTCTTGGTCATCGTCTCTTCAAGATCAAACATCGCAGGATAATTCTCAGGTATATTCTCTGATATATCATCGAAACTACCTAAAATAGCATTATACATCTCAGACTTCCACCCTATCTTTAAACCTATCCTTTCACTGAAAAGTTTATTTTCAAGTGCAATACTGTAATTTAGATAAGGAAGTGGTATCTCAGGAACTTTAAATTCAGAAGAAAGATTAGTACCAAGGTCAACTTTAAGATCACTGTTCATATTCTCAAATCTTCTCTTATATGATAGACCCAGAGCAATATATGAATCATCTTCATAAACTTCAGAATCGTATACACTTACTTTAGTATAAAATTTCAGATCATAAGTATCCTGAACGAAAGTGTAATGTAAACTAAAATTAAGATCTGGAGATATTACATCATATGATCTTACACTATATCTTAAGGAATCATCAGAGACCAATGAATAAGTAAGGTCTAACCCATATAGATTCCCTGAAGAAGACTTTCTATTGATGAATCCATTAAACGAAGTTACAACACATTTACTCTCCTCATAAGAAAGAGATTGAAAACCAATATAACCGCCAAACTCATCTTCACCTAAAATATATCCAAGACTACCTTTCAAATTAGATAGATTTCTTTCCCCTAAATCAGTACGTTCTCTAGTACCTAAAGTATCGATCGATAGAGTAGATGTGAAACTTGCTTTAGTAAAACCTGCCGAATAAGTAAATTTGTTTTCACCAAAATATGAATAGCCATTAAGGTTTAAGTCATTTTTAAAACTATCATAGTTGCCTGTAAATTTCACAGTATCTGTGACATTTATAAAATTACTATTCCATTCAGTTTCAGCCATAGCGTTGTTATAGCTGATACCAAAGGAATTCTTATTTCTAGATAGTTCTTTATAATCTACGTTACTTGAAAATTGCGAGAATAAATTTACTGAAAATATTAAAGTAATTAAAAGATACTTCATGATTTATCCTATGTTTTTTTCTTCTACCTCGTCTTCATTCAAATATGCTGTTGAAAGTTTTACTGACTCAAGAGCAACCTCTAATTGTTCATCATCCGGCTCACTTGTTGTGATTTTCTGTAGCCATAAACCCGGTTTAATAAGCTGTTTCACAAGAAAATTACTTGAGTATTTATCTGAAAGTTTCAATATCTCAAATGAAACCCCAATTGCAAAAGGTACGAATAGCAAATGAACACCAATTCTTGATATAACATTTGGGTATACATAATAAATATATACTAAACTATCAAATATTGAAAATATAAATATTGTAATTATTGCAGCTATCAAGATAAAACTTGTACCACATCTTGGATGGAAACGACTTTCTTTTCTTGCATTTTCAACAGTTAGATCAAGTTTTTTTTCATAAAGAGCAATTGTCTTATGCTCTGCCCCATGATATTCAAAGAGTCTTTTAACATCTTTCATAAAACTTATTGCATACATATATAAGATTAAAAATGTAGTTCTGATAATTCCTGCGAATAAGTTGAATAGGAATTGATTCCCGTCTATTGCTTTCATATAGCTTGTCAACTTATATGGGATATACATGAAGATACCCAGAGCGATAATAAGTATCACTGAAGTACCTACCACATCAAACAGTTTTTGGAAAAAGGATTTTTTCTTATCCTTATAAACTTCTTTTCCTTTTGCTATGTTCTCATCTTCAATTGCCTTATCTGCCGACCAATTTAAAGTCCCAATACCCACTTTCATCATCTCAAATAAGCTGATCGCTCCTCTGAGTACTAGTGTATTTAATATTTTATATCTTTTTGATAAAGGTATGAATTGATTAGTTCTATCCTCTAAAGTACCGTCCGCTCTTCTAATTACAGTGGAAACATACTCTGGTGATCTCATCATAACACCTTCGATAACTGCTTGTCCACCGATTGATATCTTTTTTTCTTTCAATCATATCTCCGTAAAGTAAAAAAAGCACATAACGTTTTATTATGTGCTTTTAAATTCTGAAATATTGAAACTCCAATCGGAAAGTTAATCTTCTTTCTTTTCTTCGATAGTTTCTTCTTTCTTTTCTTGGATCTTATACTTTTTCATAAACTTATCTACACGACCCGCAGTATCAAGAAGTCTTGATTTCCCTGTGTAGAAAGGGTGACAGTTTGAGCAGATCTCAACTTTAATCTCACCAACTGTTGTTCTTGATTCAAAAGTATTTCCGCATACGCAGGATACTGTTGCTGTTTCATACTTTGGATGAATACCTTTTTTCATCTATAAACTCCTTAAATTTCTAATTCTATACTTTACTTACAGCAGCACGAATATAACAAATGATTTTACAAAAAGCAAATGGTTTTTAATTGATTTACTTCTTTTTTACATTCATGTCCAAAGAAAGATCTTTTAAAGCCTTTATGCTAAGCAAATTCATGAATTGTTCGGCAGCATTTCCTGAACCTTTTTTATCTTCACCACCACCTATAACAATATCCGGTGTTGGTCTTTGCTTTGTGTAAGCTTCCGCCCAAAATTTCATTACATTTTCATAGGTTGCAAGCTTTTGTTTTAATGCACCGTCTGCTTGAATCAATTTTCGTGCAGCATTTGCATCAGCTTCTGCTCTTAGATCTTTTGCTTCTTTATATTCTTTTGCAGCTTCTTTATCCAATTTTGCCACTGCTAAAGCTTGTTCCGCTTTAAGGACAGCAACTTCCTTTAGCTGTTGAGCTTGAACAACTGCTTTTATCTTAATAGCCCCTTCTTGAGCTTTTGCAACTGCTATTTTTGCAAAACCATCTTTCTCTGCTGTAATTGCTTCCTGCTCTGCTTTTTGTGCCATTGCCTTTGCTTTTTGAACATCCATCAATGCTTGTTGTTGTTCATCAAGCTGTATTAATATATTCTCGGGATATTGAATTCTTTTAACTACAAAATTCTTTAATTTGATTCCATAATCTCTCAAAGCTGATTCTTTTCTTAAGATCTCACCGGTGTTTTCATCTCTGAGTATTTCTATCTCTGTTCTAGTAGTAACTTCACCTGAGATAGAATCCTTTGTAAATATTTCATTCGTTCTTGTTCTGAATACACCATTCAATGCCTGATCCTGGGCGTAGTCAGAAAATAAACTTCTTTTCGTTGTATACGATTCTTTTGAACTCATTAAAGAAGCTGTTAAATAAATAGCTTCATTTACAACTTGAATTACTAACTCTTTCTTTATTCTTTCAAATGTTCCAAATTGCTTTTTAAGCTTTATTAATTCATTAGGATCAGTAGGTAAAATAAATCTTACAGATCCTGATATCTGAGCCGATGCTCCATCATTGAATCTTACGCGTATTGATTCATCCCTTTCTCTTCCTTCTTCTGCATCTACACTAAACCAAATAATATCCGATATATTAAATTCTGTTACATAACCAAATTTAAAATACCAACCTTCATTTGTAATAGCACTCATTTTACCAGTGAAGAATTCCTGCCTGATAACATACTTATCAGATTTTACTTCTCCTCCGAGGAAATACATAGAAGCACCTATTATCATTGCGATCATTATCAATGTCAGTACTATTGCATTTGATTTTGATGAGGACGACATATTACCTCCCTAATTATCTAGCGATTTTCTAATGATTTTCTAATTTCATAACCTGATCATGACCTATAGCACATCTGAACCCAATATTGCCGGTTGAATTAGAAATGTTCAATAATTTTCTACTATATGAAGTAGTTTCAGCTTCTTCTGAGAACCATGAACCACCCCTGCCAATCCTGTTCTTGCCATAACCAGAGAACATGTCCTTATTACCAGGATAAGCTGTCAAAACACCCGACACCCATTCCTCTACGTTTCCAGATAGATCATAGATATCATATTCATTAGCTTTATAACTTCCAACTTTTATCGGACTGCCTGTAGTTATAGGCATCGCATATCTTGCTATATCCGTAGTAATCGTATCTCCTACCGCATATTTATATCCTTTTCCACCTTGAGCAGCGCACTCCCACTCTCTCTCAGTAGGAAGTCTTTTTTCCGCCCACTTAGCATATGCAACTGCATCGTAATAAGCTACATCTACGATTGGTTGACTGTCATGATTAAATCTTCTATCTTTCAAATGCTCTAAAGCACCTTTTGGTTTATATTTGGATTCTTTTAGAAATCTTTTAAATTGTACGTTGGTAACTTCGGTTGCATCCATATAAAAAGCTCTTACTTTAGCATTATGAGAAGGCTTTTCAATAATTGAACCATCATCACTTCCCATTTTAAAAGTTTGTGCTGGTACTAATACCATCTTTTTATTATCTCTAGCGTAATATATCTTCTCATTTGCTTTTCTTTTCTTCTTGTTTCTTTGAGCAGCATCAGCATCAGATAATGATTTGTATAAAGTCGTATCCTGAGGACCCTTGCTTTTCTTACCAAGATAGATATCATTGTACTCATCATAAACTTTATTTCGTTTATTATTTCCATCTTCATCATCTAATGAAACAGTATCTGCTTCTGCTACTGTAAGTGTATCAGTAGTAGCTGGTTGTGAAGTAATATCATACCAACTCTTTGCTATACCCAGAAATTTTCTATTACTAAGTTTTGTTTCTATCTCTACGATAGCACACACATAGAGATCTTGATACTCTAATGAATCTACAAGACCTTTTGAAATAAATTCATCTTTAGCTAATAACTGATAAAAAATATCTTCTTGATTAGTTTCAATACCTGCTGCAAGAAAATCTTTAAAACTTGCAAAGTCAGGTTTTGTAAAAAAAGCACCTACTCCTGCTAATATCAAAAGAATAATGATTAACAATCCCTTTCCTTTCTTTTTTTCCTCTCCACCGGATTGTCTTTGCTTTTGAACTTTGGCAGGTTTTAGAGCGGCTTGCTTCTGGGGTTTGATGCTGGTTCTTTTTTCCGGTTTCTTTTTTGGTGCTGCACTTTTTTCTAATTTAGCACCACATTTAATACACTTCTTAATTGAATTCGGGTTTAGTGTTTTACATTCTGGACATATCATTATGTAGAACTCCTAATTTATTTTATATTATTATCATCGCATCACCATAACTAAAAAATCTGTATTCTTCATCTATCGCTTTTTGATATGCCTTTTTTATCATATTGATAGAACTGAATGCTGAAACCAATAACATCAATGATGACTTTGGTAAATGAAAATTTGTAATTAATTTATCAACCACTCTAAATTTATATCCGGGATAAATAAATATATCAGTTTCTCCACTGTGAGCTTGAATTATTCCCTTTTCATCTGCAACAGATTCAATTGCTCTTACAGATGTTGTACCAAGTGCAATTATTTTATTGTTAACTGATTTCGCCTTATTTATTATTTCAGCAGCTTCTGTAGAAACTTCATAATACTCTTCATGCATTTTATGATCTTTAATATTCGTTACTTTTATCGGTTTGAAAGTACCGATCCCGACATGAAGGACTATTTTTGCTATTTTGATACCTTTATTTTCTATTTCTTTCAGTAATTCATCAGTAAAATGTAATCCTGCTGTAGGCGCAGCTACAGCGCCAGGTTTAGAAGCAAAAACGGTTTGATATCTATCTTTATCATTGCTGTTCACCTCTCTATCAATATAAGGAGGTAAAGGCATATTACCATTCTCATGAATGTAATCCAGGAAATCGTCTTCAGATTTAAATTCAGCAATTCTGGTTCCGGTTTCAGTTATACTTTTTAATGTACAAGTTGCATCCCCGGGTAATTCTAATTCTATGTTTAATTTTGCTTTCCTTCCAGGTTTTACCATTACTTCCCAAGTATTTTCAGAAATCTCTTTTAACAAAAATATTTCTATCTTTGCTCCGGTATCCTTTCTTATAGCAAAAAATCTTGCAGGAATTACTTTTGTTTCATTAATTACAAGGACATCGCCTTTATCTAAATAATTTATTACATCTTTGAAATTCTTCAAGGAAATATCATTTGTTTCTCTATTAACTACTAGTAACCTAGAACTATCTCTCGCTTTAGTGGGTTCTTGAGCAATAAGCTCTTTGGGTAACTCATAGTCATAATCTGAAAGTTCTAACATAATGTATTAAAGTCCTAAATCTGTTTCATTGATCTTATATCCGTAATGTTTATAAGCTAATTTTGTTACGATCCTTCCTCGTTGTGTTCTCTGTAAAAAACCTTCTTGTATTAAGTAAGGTTCATACACTTCTTCAATAGTGTCACTTTCTTCACCAACGGATACTGCTATATTTTTAATTCCAACTGGTCCACCACCGAATTTTTCGATCATAGTAGTAATAATATCTCTATCCATATCATCAAGACCTAGTTCATCAATATCTAATGAAGTTAATCCTTTCATAGCAATTTCTTTGGTTATGATACCATCATGCTTAACTAGAGCGTAATCTCTTATTCTTCTCAATATCCTATTCGCAATTCTAGGTGTCCCTCTTGATCTTTTAGCCATTTCCATTATACCATCTTCATCCACTTCAATCTCTAGCAACTTTGCACTTCTTTTGACGATTTGATAGATCTCTTCAGCATTATAATATGACATCCTGCAAGTAATACCGAATCTGGCTCTAAGTGGTGATGTTAGGTTACCTGCTTTGGTCGTAGCTCCAATTAGAGTAAATTTAGGCAATTTTAATTGAACACTATTTGCTGCTGGACCACTACTAAGCATTATATCAATTGAATAATCTTCCATTGCTGGATATAGATATTCTTCAATAATAGGTGGTAATCTATGAATTTCATCTATGAACAATACATCATGCTCATTTAAATTAGTCAATAACCCCGCTAAATCAGCAGCTTTTTCCAGTACTGGACCAGAAGTTACTTTTATATCAACACCTAATTCATTAGCTATCAAATAGGCTAAAGTCGTTTTTCCCAATCCCGGAGGACCATGTAAAATAACATGATCTAAACTATCATTTCTTATTTTTGCAGATTCAACGAATATCTTCAAATTTTCTTTTAACTTATCTTGCCCAACGAAATCTTTGAACTCAACCGGCCTAAGAGATTGTTCTATCTTTACATCTTCACTTAATTCAGAACCTGTTAATATGGTCTCTCTCAATTTTCCCTCTATACTTACACAAGATATTTTGCTGAAACAATTAGCTTTGTAACAAGTATTTAAAATTATAGTAAATCACCTATAAATGCAAGGATATTATAATTTTATTACATTAAAATTTCTTTTAAAATCATATGAATATTTTACAAAAAAAAAGCGAGTAAACTCGCGAACAATAAAAACCTATTTAAACCTATCTAAACATAGCCTTTATACTACCCCATGTAGCAGAAATGCCAGCAGTACTGATCATCACACTTACAACTTCTGAAGTAATCTTAGTACCATCATAATCTTCAACAATAATTCTATAGTACAATGTTGTATTCTTTGAATAAATATTGGAATCAATTATAGAATATGTAGAATTGCTTCCTTTAGCTGTTTCTGTTGTAAAAGATTCAAAATTGATATTATCAGAAGATTTTTCTATAATAAATTCTTTAATATTAGTTTCTGCTGTTGTTTGCCACTGTATTTTAACTAAATTCCCATCAGCAATACCTGACATATTAACAACTGATGTTGATCCAAATATCAAGCTCGCTGCGACCAAAAATATGACAAAGATGCTTTTCATTATATAGATAACTCCTCATATATCTTCTTTTCAATATACCTATTTTTCCACATCCTGTCAAGTTTATTAATCATACAGGATGAAGATTAATAATCGTTTATGATAAGTTAAAACAATCTGATCCCAATGAATTTTTTATATTCATATACAGATAAAATATAATCTATTTCGCTGTTTATCATATCCTGCTTATTGCTGATATAATCTATTTGATTCTGAATAAAATCCTTCGAAGTAATTAAACCATTTTCAAATCTATTTTGAGATATATTATATATTTTTTCTGAAAGGTTAAAACCCTTCTTAGTTATCTCAAGATTTTCATAATTCAATTCTAGGTTTCTAACTTTAGATCTAAATAAATTTTCTAATTCAATTTGTACATCTTTTAATTTTTCTTTTGATATCTTAAGATTTAACTTTGCAATATCTATTGAATTTCCCAGATCACCACCATCGAATAGAGGAATGCTTAATCCTAAGGAGAATACTGTCTTTGAATTATCATTATCGTAATTGAGATCATAAGCATTATTACTTCCATCCATAAAATAACTCATACTTAATTGACCTTTTATAGACTTAGTCCTATATACTTCACCTAAAGCATCTTCATTATTCAGTATTTCATTTCTATACCGTAAGAATTCTGGATTGGATCTAAACATTCCATCGAGATCTTTTAATAAATCCACATTATGTTTTAGAACTTCTTTATTGTCGTATTTTAGTCTTATATCATAATCGTTTGGATATTTAATAAATCTAGTAAATTCTTCCTTAAAATATGACAGAGTATTTTTACTTCTGTTTAGGGATAGTTCCTTCTTTTGCAGATAAAGTTCCAGATCTAACATTTCAACTTCAGGGATTATACCTGCCTTATATTTAGAAACTCCTTCATTGTAATGTTTAAGACTTAGATTATAGCCTCTACTTTCAATTTCATGCTCACTAATTACTCTGTAGAGATCATAATACTTTTGAACAACCATGTATTGGTAATCTATAATAGCACTTTCTAGCTCAAGCTGCTCGATCTCTAAACTTCGTTTAATAGATGAATATTCTTTATTGAACTTCATTTTATAATGAATCTCTGTTGAAAGTGCCAGACTCAAATACTTGTAAGAGGTCTCGGGTTCTTCTAAAACCTCTGATCCATATAGTCCTGCAGTAAGGACTGAGTTATAAAATAAGTTCTGAGTTATATTTACACCTGCAGTAATACCTTTTGTGATATATGAAGAATCCGTTAGTACATGATAATTTATTATCTCAGGTAAAGTGGAAGTCATCATAAGTTTCGGAAAATAATAATAAAATTTTTCATCTTTAGATTTTTCTAAATATAATTTCTTCTGCTGTAATATTTGATAGTTAATGCTATTATTCGCTAAAAAGATCACATCTTCCAGGGACAAAGCCTTTTCCGGTATTTCTGCTTTGCAAAGAAACATCATTAGAACTAATATTATTGATATACTTATTTTCATTGTTTTGTCGTATTTAGATATTTTAAATAAAAACAGCGGACATTAACTTATCCGCTGCTTTATAATGTATCAGTTAGCTATAATATTATTTTGCAATAATTAAGATATTTTTATTTAGTAGATTCCTCTGATCAAGAAATTCGATTCTACATATTCTATCACTCTTTACTATCTTAATATCACCTGCGGCAACAAGACTTTTAGGAAAAACATATACCTCTGTAAAAGTAGACAATCCAAATTGTTTAGGTTTTATAACTAAATTATCTGTCACTGAAAAATCAACTTTCGAAGAATAATCATGACCTGTTGATCTGGAAAGTTTCACTCCATCCCACATCGATTCAGTAATGATCCCGTTTTTTTGAGCGTCTTCAAAACCTAGAAGTTTATAATTAATCGTTTTCAAGTCTGCTATTTGTTGTTTTTTGTCCATTTTTTCTTGTAATTTTCTATTCTCTTCATTTAAACGATCAATACGTACCTGTTGTGCCTGTTCATCACTTACTTTATTCACATCAGCAGATCCTTGTCTTTTCTCAGCTTCCAGCATTTCTATCTTTTCAGTTAATTTTTGTTTTTCTGATAGTAAAGCACTTATTCTTGCTCTATAAGCTCTCTTAGCTAATTTTTTAATATCATTAGGTGTCTTATCTGCTTCACCCTTTGTAATAAATGAACCATAGAATCCATCTTCATAAAAATTCCAAACATAAAGTCCTTCATATGCATAAGAAAAAATGTTAACATTCTCTACTATACTTAATGCTTCATGTTGAGTTAAACCCTTATTAGTTATTAAATAGCTTAGTGCAATCTCTTCATGACCAATTTCGTCTGTCATCACTTCCGGTGATCCTAAACCTTTATACTTTGATTGGATATCTTTTTGAAGAGCTTTCAACTCTTTATCAGTCTGCATTATTGTATTGATCTTTGATTTAATACCTTTGTCACTCTCTGTTTTTGCCTGCATCGATAAAGTTTCTAATTGCTGATCTGATAAAATATTTCCTTCCGAATCTTCGAGTTCTAGATCTTTATATTTTTCGTTTGATTTTAATTCTAGTACAATATTTTCAATTTCATTTCTTTTTTTACTCATCTTAACACTGAGTTTTTCAAATTCAGCCCGTAAAGATTTGTATTGCTTGAACTTATCTTCAGGTCCCGGAATTAAACTGTATAAGAAGATTATTAATGAAGTTAGAAGTATGGTTGAGATAGTCACGTACAATATAACTATTTTTTTGTCAACTTTCCTTACATAATCACCTTCTAAAGAACTTTCTCCTTCAAATTCATAGCTTGTTTTCGCGCCATCTTGGACTTTATTATATAACTGTTTTTCGTCATCATCTAAAATTCGTTTTCTAAAGCTTCCATAAATACTTGGGCCTTCACTACCTTCTCTATTGTTTAAAACATCCTTATATTCATTCTTTGATTTCTTTTTATCTTCAGACATAATTTTACCAATTAAAATTTCTTAATATTTCATTTATTTATACAGATATTTTTCATAAATATAGCGTTCGACTTTTGAATTTACAAGATATTTAATACTGAATTTTTTATCAATTCGATCTCTTATCATTGATGATGATATTTCAATATTTGGTGTTTTAGCTAAATACTCATCTTCCTTTATTTTCAAATTATTCCTTGAAGCTATCACTAATTTTACTTGTTTTTTAATCAACTCAGGATTTTTCCACTTTGAAATATTGTTGTACGAATCAGCTCCTATAATAAAAAACAATTCACTTTCAGAATATTTCTTTTTCATATAATCTATAGTCTCAAAGCTGTACATAGATCTACTCTGACTTATTTCAAAATCGGATATTTCAAATCCTTTATTGTCCTCAATTGCCAATTTAACCATTTCATATCTAACCTGAGGGGATGTAAATCTACTTGTAGTTTTATGTGGCGATCTATATGCAGGTACGAATATAATCTTATCAAGATTATATTCATCTTTTATAAAATTACAAATTATTAAATGTCCGGTATGAATAGGATCGAACGAACCACCGAATATTCCAATTTTTTTTAGCATTATTTTTTTATTTTTTCATCGTATTTCTTTTGATAAACCTGAAAATTATAATCATCATTCATTGATTTAGATGCCTCTGCCATAAATTTCAACGAAGGGATATAGAATGTTGTATCATAAAAATTATTTATAATTTCCAAGAAATAGAATTTTGCTGCTCGCGGTTGATCCATTTTCATATATAATTTACCAGATTCGAACTCTTTTCTTGCTAGTTTGTCTCTCATCTCAGTGATAAATTCATTGGCTTTATCAGCAAACTGTCCTACAGGATAAAGGTCTAGATAATATTGAAACTTAGATATTGCATTGTATGTTTCTTTTTGATCTAATGAATAAATTGGCGAAAGTTTATAATAGCTCATTGCTGAATTAAAATAAGACTCCTCTGCTAATTTTGATTCAGGGAAACTTTCAGTCAGCTTATTGAATTCGTAAGAGGATGAATAATATTCATCCAATTTAAAATGAGTGTCAGCTAAAAGATACTGTACAGAATCAATTCCTATTTGACCACCATAGTTCAGAATTAATACATTAAAGTCTTCTAATGCTTGTAAATAGTTTCCGTGGTTATATTTTTTTTTAGCAATGGTAAAACTCTTCTCAAATCCAATATCTTGAATTTTAAATTCATTTGTACATGATGATAAAATAATTACAAGTGAAATAATCGTTGTCAATACATAAATTAATTTTATTTTCATACCTTATCTTCTTCTCCTTGTAGATCCTGTTTTTCCAGTTGGTGTGGTTGTATTGTTATCAAAATAGTATTCATCTTCATCTACGTACTCATCTTCATCTGCGTACTCATCTTTCTTTTCTTTATCTTTATTAGCAAGTTCTTCAGCTTCTTTCTTTTTCTTAGCTGCTATGTCTGCTGCTTCTTTATCTTTTTTTGCCAACTCTTCAGCAGCTTTTTCTTTATCAGCAAGTTCTTCAGCTTCTTTCTTTATCTTAGCTGCCAGGTCTGCTGCTTCTTTATCTTTTTTAGTCTGCTCTTCTTCAGCTTTTTTCTTTGCTAATGCTTCCTCATCTTCCTTTTTCTGCTTTGCTAGATCATCATCATTATTGGCTTGTGTTTTAGCCGTCGTCAGATTTTCGATATCTTTTATTGAAACTAATTTCTCGTCAGTTTTCTCTTTTAAGAGTTTTCTGTCAGATTCTAAATTTTTATTTTTCTCAGC
>JAQIDB010000144.1 GCA_027858225.1 Candidatus Delongbacteria bacterium | reverse complement strand
TCGGGTGAAAAAGTACAGGCATGCGTATTCTTTCCTTCAACTGATACTATATCTTTTCCAAAAAGTACTGGCATATCCCCCGGTTCAGTTTCATTTAAATAATTGCTTTCAAAAGCTTTGTTTAGCCATATTTCGACAGGATAAGGAGCAGAGGCATAGCTATTCTTAGCATCTAATTTTACATTTACAATAACAGCATCTGTTTTGCCATCTTTATTTATATCTCCTAGCGCTATTGCTGCACTATTTGAATTGCCTAAGCTGAGATTAGTTTCAGAAAGATTTCCATTACCATTGTTTAGCCATGTTTTATTACCAAAGTATGCATCCAAATTACCATCCCGGTTAATATCTACCAGTTTAATATCCCAAGAATTAGTAGCTTGTATGCTTTGCCCATTTGTTATAAATGATACTTGGCAATGTTCACCTTTTAAGATCGGAAAATCCTGAGAAAATATAAAATTGGTTAAACTGATTAACATTACAATTAGTACTTTTTTCATTTAATTTATCCTGTTTCGTTTTACTTGATGTAGCTTTTTCAAGAATACACTTATAAACCTGCATACTTACATCATTAAATCCATTGTTTGCATCTGAGATGAGTATATGGCAATATTTCAACATGACAGTCACCTATTTATAATTCTTTTTCAGAAAAGTTTTTGAAAGTAATATTTTGCATTGATTCATCAAGAATTGTAACATCCGGCAGACTATCTTTCAATTTCTTTATTGTCTCTAAAACCTCATTCTCGCCATCTTTATTAAATATTGAGAAATGCCCTAATATAATATGCGTTGGTTTTATATATTTCTTTATTATTTCAATTCCCGGGCTATCGTCTCCCCATAAAAATCCACGATTAATAATTGCTAAATCAATTTTTGAATTTTTAATTCCTGACAGATCATACTCTTTCTCTCCACTAACAAGAGTTCCTTCCCATGCGTTTCCAGATGCATCACCACCAATAAATATATTCATTCCTTCAATATTAAATAGGTAGCCAAGATTTTCGCTATTTCCGTTTCCATTAGCATGTCTTAATCTGAATGTCTTTACATCTATTCCGCTAACATTTGTGCTAATAGATTTATATAAATCAGGCATTATTTCTTTTACTCGGCTTGAATCTGCTTTGTTTTTTATAGCTTCTTTTAATCTTTTTGATGTTTTGCTGTTGCAGAGAACACTAACTTTATTTGTGTTTGACATATATTCAGCAACCATATCAGGTGAAAAATGATCACCATGATCATGTGTAATTAACATAAGGTCTGCAGAGTTAAAAGGTTTTTCATGTTTGTTTAATTTATTAACAATTTGTTTTGAAGGTGTTAAATATGAATTATTCCCCTGCTCAAAAAGTGCATCAACTAAAACTGTTTTATTGGCAGATGAGATCATATAACCCATATTTGCTATATACGTAACTTTGACTTCTGCTTTTCCTTCTCCTTTAAGTTTGACAACTCTTTCTTTTGATAATTTACTTCCTTTACTTTTAAGATAGTCTACAATATCTTCGTTACCCCAATCTTTAGCAATGCTAATTGCTGTTCTTCCGGTATTATCAATTTTATTAATATCAGTATCTTTGTTTATCAATAATTTTGTTAATTCTTTACTATTATGTCTTATCGAATAATGCAATGCTGTTTTATTCAAACTATCAGTTTCATTTATGTCAACACCTTCTTCTTCTAATTTTTTGGTACTAACAAAATCACCACCAATAACTGCATTATGCAGGAAACTTCTTTTCATTTTATCCTTATTGTTAAAATCAGTGCATTTACTTAATAATGCTTTTGAAATATTTGCCTGACCATTTGATAAAGAAATATGTAACAATCTGTTTATCTCCTGTTTATCTTCAGGCAATTTAGCACCTTTATCTAAAATCATATTTGCTATATCCTTATTACCACTTTCTATTGCAGTTACAAGAGGAGTATTCTCATTGTCATCAACTAAGTTCAAATCAACTCCAACATTAATTAAATACTTGCTGATTTCATCTAATTTGCTTCTTATAGTTACATGTAAGGCTGTTTCATCCTTACTATTTTGAGCATTAATATTTGCTCCATTTTCCACCAACTTTTTTATAAGAGATAAATCTCTGTTCCTTAGTGACATTTTTAATGCATCACTTTTTAGCGTAGGATGTTGATAATTTACATTAGATTTATTTAATAATAGATCAATTATATCTTTATTTTTGAAATATATTGCAAAAATAAGTGGAGTGTATCCAGAATTTGTAGAATCAACAATACCGGGATTTTTTTTAACCATATCTTTTACTTTTGCAATATTCCCATCTCTAATTAAAGTAAATATTGACTGTGTCTGTTGAATTTCTTTTACATCTTCAAAAATAAATTCAATTCCTCTGTAAGCATCGGTATATGGAACATGCCCTTCGCCTTTTAATTCTTCCATTTTCCATTTGAAGTCTTTTGGTGCATTATTTTCTAACAGTTTCCTTAGTGAAGGCATAGTAGTCATCACAGAGTTAAAATCATTTTCACCATAAACAATATATACTTTTTTGCTAAGAGTTTTTGTTGCCTTAAATAACTCAGTGATTTGATTTAACACATAATTATTTTCATAACCAAGCATAGGACTACTCAATATATATGATGAAAACAAATCAGGATCAGTATTTAGAATGTATGTTGCCAACATTCCTGAATTAGAAAATCCAACAACAATCCTGTGAGGATCTGTTTTATATTCTTTCTCTATATATGGAATTACTTCATCTTTTATAGATTTCAGGAATTTTTTACCCACAGCTTTATTACTAGGATTTCTTGTTATTTTAAAAGGAAAAACTTCTCCTCTAGTACCATCATCACAAATTCCAACAAGAATCATTTCAGGAATTCCATTACCTCCTCCCAAATATCTAGCAGCAGAATATACACGTTTAAATGAAGCTTTAGGATAAAGAATATAAAGCACAGGATATGTTTTTGATTTATCATACTCTGCTGGAAGACTAATCATTAGCTCTCTTTGATTACCATAAACCTTAGACTCAAAGGATATTACTTTTCCTATTGATATATCCTTGTTAGTTTGAGCTTGTAACTGTGAAATGCTAAAAAAGAATAATCCCATTATTAGTATAAATAGTGTTCGTTTCATTTTTCTCTCCTTTGCTGTTCCTCACTTTTCCTATTAAGAAATTGAGTTTACATTTTATTTTTTATTTAACCATATTTCAACAGGACAAGAAACAGAGGAATAGTTATTCTTAGGATCTAATTTCACATTAACTATAACAGCATCTGTTTTGCCATCTTTATTTATATCACCTAGCGCTATTGCAGCACTATTTGAATTGCCTAAGCTGAGACCATTATCAGTGAAATATCCATTGCCATCATTAATCCAAATCTTATTGGATGCTCCATTGCCCATAGGAACTTTACCGTAACAGATAAACAAATCAAAATCACCATCACCATCAAAGTCAGCAGTTTTTGCAGCGTTGGAATTATTACCAAGTACTTGACCGCTATCTTTAAAGTTTCCTTTTCCGTCATTAAAGAATATCATATTTCCCGCATTACTATTACTGGCAAGAAATAAATCGATATCACCATCATTATCAAAATCATATAGAATTGCATTTCGACTTACTGCACCTGTAATATCGTGACTACTTTCAGTAAAATTATTTTCCGCACTACCAAACCATATTTTGTTCGCAGTATGCTTCATGCTGGGGGGTGGTGTGTGTGGAATAGCTACATAAATATCGGTAAAATCATCACTATTAATGTCACCGAAAGTATAACTTGCCTGTCCCCAACCTCCCAGACTTTTACCCGAGTCTGTGAAATTAGATTTTCCATCGTTAAATAAAATTCTATCTGTAGCTGTAGAACAACTTATGATGTCAATATCTCCATCATTATCCACATCAGCTAATACTGACGAGTACATTAAGATATCAGAGGAAAGCTTCATTTTGAATTCGTAATGATTGTCCCCATCGTTAAGATAAATGCTATCTTGGCAGACAACATCTACAAATCCATCACCGTTGAGATCTCCAAAACTTGCAAAAATACCTGAGCCAAAGCTAAGGTTAGTTTTAGAAAAATTTCCATTACCATTGTTTAGCCATGTTTTACTACTAAAGTATGCATCCAAATTACCATCACCATTAATATCTACCAGTTTGATATCCCAAGAATTCGTAATCTGTATGCTTTGCCCATTTGTTACAAATGATATTTGATAATTTTCTGCCCATGTTGAATCGGAAACAAATCCGGGTGATTGTATCTCGCTATATGACAAACTTTCATCGATATTTTGCATTTCACCACCAATATTTTCTTTGATTTCTATATCACTTTTATTACGATTTTTTTGATTTAACCATATCTCGTTAGAATATTGATTAGATCCCCCATCAAAATTAGCTATAAACATATCATTAAGTCCGTCGTTATCAAGATCCTTTATTACTGGACGCTGGAACGGGCTTTGAGTTCCTATCTTTGAATTAGTTAATGTGAAATTCCCACTACCGTCATTGCTCCAAACAACGGCTGGTTCTCCAAGGCTAGTAATGAACAGATCTGGTGATTTGTCTCCATTTAAGTCTCCAACGCAAATCCTTCCAAAAATTGATGTAGATAATTTCTGTCCACTATCTTTGAAATAACCTTTACCATCATTTAACAATACTTTTGAAGGTGAATTGAAATTACGGTTACCATTCGTAAAGACAATATCCAAGTCCTTGTCATTATCAATATCACCAAAGGAAGCTGCACCATGAACTATGGTCGAATCTTTGACAGTCCAATATTCGCTAAACTCTCCCCTATCATTGATCAGCATTTTGTACCCACGACCAAATTCTCTACAGAAAATGTCAATATCTCCATCAGCATCAATATCTAAAAATAGTGGATTCTCTGGGATCATTATATCGCTTTTAGTAAAATGTCCTTTACCATTATTTAAATATAAAATATTAGGATTCTGGTTGTATTCAACTACAACATCAATATCTTTATCTAAATCAATATCAACTAGATGCACTGCATTCCCACTTAAATCTTTATCACCTAAATTCTCTCCAATATCTTGAAATTGACCTTTACCATTATTAAAATATATCATACTGGGTAAATTATTATATTCTTTTTCGTTTCCACTCTTATATCCTGCACAGGTAATCAAAATATCAAGAGTACCGTCACCATTTAAGTCATTAACACCAACTCCATGTCCTTGTTGAGTTAAATCCTGTCCAGAATCAGAGAAGTTTCCTTTTCCATCATTAAATAATACCTGACTGTAATTATACCCCATATTTGCACACACTGCGTCTAGATCTCCATCATTATCCAGATCTTTCAGAACAACTTGATTTGTGCTTTTCTTGTCTGAATATTGCTCGTTCCTTTTAAAGTCAGCAAAGTGCTTCAGTCCACTGGATTTATCTTGAGAATATAGGTTCCTGCTTATTAAAATAGCTAAGATCAATAGACTGCAAAATGATAACTTTTTCATATTATTCTCTCTTTATTTTTTATAATTTTTGATCCATTTTCGCTATCTTGTTTGTCATTTCAACGCATAAAACATCAGAAACTCCAAAATCACACGAATTGGTAACTACAACATAAGCTCTATCTATTGCAGGTGCGACCATAACTGCAGCATACCATATCTCATTACTTCCTCCATGTACTAGAACTATTCCTTTTGCCCATGGTTGTTCAGTCTCTTGAAATACGACCCACCCTGCTGCATAAAAATCAACAGGTTCAATCAATTTATCTAAAAGTGCTTTATCAAGAAATGTTTGTTCTCCGGGTAATTGAAGTGAAATAAATTTGGCCCAGTCTTCTACACTACAATGAACCCTACCGGCAGGACTTATAGCTTCGTTATAATAATCTCTACTGGGTTTCCATTTGTTCCCGATCCATGATTTTTTATGCCCCCAGGGTTGATCTATAGACTTTTTCTTAAGAGGATCTATTGGGTCACCAATACCAGCAGTTGTCATGCCAAGAGGGTCAAATAAGTGTTCTTTGATTAAAGATTCCCAGCTTGAACCCGTTATTTGTTCTGCCATACAAGCAGCTATAATGTAACCAAAATTAGAATAATGCCATTCTCCAACAGTATTTGACGGAGCATAAATTATATTATCCTTCAATAAAGAAAGTCGTCTTTCTTTAATCTCTAAATTAGTATGTGCTAATTCGTCTTTTGGATTTTTAGGAAGACCTGCTCGATGAGTTAGTAATTGCCAAAGAGTTATATTTTTAAAACCAGCATGGATATTATTTTTCAGTTCAGGTATCGCTTCAATCAATTTCATATCCCAG
Organism: Candidatus Delongbacteria bacterium; assembly: GCA_027858225.1. Lineage (GTDB taxonomy): Bacteria > UBA4055 > UBA4055 > UBA4055 > UBA4055 > WTAK01. The sequence continues at coordinate 827 of JAQIDB010000144.1, read as the reverse complement.
CTTAATTTACCTTCATCTACAAGAGTTGCAAGCATTGTAGCAGTCATCGCTTTTGAGCATGAACCAAGATGAACAAGATCATTATCAGTCATTGGAACTGAAGTACCTGCTTTACGAACTCCAGCTGAACCAATTTCTACTATTCCATCACTTGAAATAATAGCTGCGATCATTCCAGGAGCTTTCCCTTCAAGGATCACTTTTTCTAATTCTTTTTCTATAAAATTCAATTCTTTCGACTCCGGTTTATTTTGAGCATTTACATCAGTACTTAAGAAGGAATATAATATTAATGGTAGTATCAGCAGAGCTACAATAGTGAGTAACCAATTATTTCGTTTCGATAGATATTTCATATTAGTTAAATCCTTTCTTTTATTTTAATCTTTAATACTAGTAAAGATGTTTTCTGTGTCAGAAGCCGAAGAATTATTCCGCTGTCCTAGTAAGACGGAACCCATTGATGAGGCTCGAGGTGCTCGGATCATAGTCGTAGCGATTTGCAACACGGCAGTTGTAAGCATCGTAACCCCAATTGCCACCACGCCTAACTCGTTCAATACCTAATTCAGGACCCGATGGATTTGTTTGAGCATTTGCTGAATAGTCGCCATACCAATCCCAACACCATTCCCATAAATTGCCACTCATATCATAAATTCCTAACTGATTCGGGAATTTTGTTTGTTCTTGGAGAACTGTAACATCTGGCAGACTATCTTTCAATTTTTCTCAGAAGTTTTGTTAAGCCATATTTCGACAGGGCAAGGAACAGAGGCATAACTATTTTCAGCATCTAATTTGACATTTACTACAATAGCATCTAT
>JAQIDB010000134.1 GCA_027858225.1 Candidatus Delongbacteria bacterium | reverse complement strand
ACAATCCTTTTACATACAGAAAGACCAATACCTGTACCAGTATATTCTTTTTGGTTATGTAACCTGTTGAAGATTACAAAAATTTTCTCTAAATATTTTTCATCAATGCCAATCCCATTATCTTCAACCGTTATTTCCCACTGGTCTATATTTTTTAAATATTTTGAACTGATATTAATCAAAGGATTTATTTCAAGAGTTCTGAACTTCATGGAATTCTGTAGTAAATTCTGAAACAGTGCTACGATTTGGTTCTTGTCAGCTTTTACTTTAGGTAACTTATCAGTGTTAAATTCAGCTTTAGTTTCAGAGATCCTCAAAGCTAGATTATTTTTTGCAGTATTAACTGCTTCATCAAGGTTAAAAGTTTCTACATTTTTTTCCTTCGAACTGACTCTGGAATATTCAAGCAGTCCTAGAATAAGGTTCTGCATTCTTTTTGCACCATCTATAGCAAAATTAATATACTTTTTTGCTTCATCGTCCAATTTATCGGAGTATTTATTATCTAAGAGTTGATTAAAACTCGAGACCATTCTCAAAGGTTCTTGCAAGTCGTGTGATGCAATATAAGCAAATTCTTCAAGTTCTTTGTTAGATCTTTCAAGTTCATGTTGGCTTTTTTTCAATTCAGTTATATCCAATATCAATCCTTCAAGAACTGATTCTTCTTTTTTAATAGGATTGTGTAAGTACTTACCTTTTTCCCACACCCATTTAATGCTATTATCTTTACAAATAATTCTATACTCTATTTCAAAATGAGTATTATGATACACAGCATTTTCAATTGTTTCTTTTACAAAAGCTCTATCTTCTTCGAGTATTAAATCATTGTATGAAATTAATTGGTTGTGAAGAAAATCATCTTTTGAATATCCGGTTAATTCTTCACAATATTCACTCATATAAAGCATTGTCCAATTACTGTCGTTAAGACATCTATAGACAATACCGGGAATATTTGATACAATATTTTCAAGCTGTTCTCTATTTTTATCATATTTTATCTGAAATTTTATCTTTTCTGTAACATCTTCAGCTGTACATATCATACCGGTGAAATTATTATCAGTTATAAATGGAATTAACCAACCTCTTTGAAAAGAATCTTTACCTGAAGGAGTTACAACTCTGATTTCATACTCTGATTGAAATAATGTATCTTTTACTTTAGTATAAACTTTTTTAAATTCTGTAAGTGTTTCATCTTCAAATCCGTCTAAAACTGATCTACCAATAATTTTATTCTTTGGTACACCTGCAATATGCACCATTTCTTCGTTAGAATAGATGATCACATCTTTTTCATCAGTTACCCAAACACCATTTGTGATATTTTCAAGAATACTTACATAGAAGTCTTTTTGGGAGGTGATTTCCTTCTTAGATTTTAATAATTCAAGATGATCTTTTTTAGCTATTATACGATTGTCATATTCTTTCAATTCTCTTTCAATCGCTGGCGTTAATCGTTTGAGTTTATCTTTCATTACAAAATCATTTGCCCCATTACGCATAAGTTCAACAGCTTTTTCTTCTCCAATGTTTGCAGATACTAGAATAAAAGGGATATCCTGATCTTTTTCCCGAATTATTTTCAAAGCTTCTTCTCCGTTCATATCTGGAAGACTAAAATCTGATAGAACTAAATCAGGCAAATTGTTTTCTATAGCTGTGATAAATTCAGTTTTATGCTTAGTCTCGATGACAGATAAATTAAGTTTATTCTTTTTTAAATGATATTTAATTAATTCCATATCACTGGGATTATCTTCAAGTATCAATACTCTAATTTCTTTTTCCATGAATATTCATCTCCCTACCTGCAAGGCACTAAAGTACCTTGTTCCAAGATTCGTTTTATTTTGACAAGGGGATCCGATCCCCTTGTTGCAACTATCTGTCATGCTGAACTTGTTTCAGTATCTATCTTTAATCCATTAGACCCTGAAATGAATTCAGGGTGACGAACTAACCACTTACAATTAACAATTAACCACTTGCTGACCGTTATCCTGAACGTATTCCTGCGTTCACTACATTCGCTTCCGGTCGACCACAAGGGATCGACCCTACGAACTGTCAACTGTCAACTGTCAACTAACCTACTTCTCATATTTTTTTAATTCATCTCTTAATTCTTTTATCCTGTGTTCTCTGTTTACAAAAAGCTTATTAAGTCTTTCCAAGTCTATATTCTTTTCTGTTAATTCTTTTGTTCTTTTCTCTACAAGTTCTTCAAGTTGTTCTTTGTACTGCTCAAGTTCCTCATGCTCTTTTTTAGCATTAAT
>JAQIDB010000131.1 GCA_027858225.1 Candidatus Delongbacteria bacterium | reverse complement strand
GATTTGCTTTAAAACAAGATAATACAGAGTTACTTGTAAAGGTTAATGAATTTATCAAGAAAAGTCAGGATACTGGTGCTTTCAATAAGATCGGAGAAAAATATCTAGGTGAAGTAATGTTGATATTTAAAGAAAATAATATACCTTCATTCTTTGATGTTAAATAATATGAAAAGTTTATTTATTCAAAAAAATAAAAACACATCACAAAAAACTTATTTTTTCAATATCATTTTAGTTTTGAGCCTGTTCTCTATTTTAGTTTGGTTTAGCTTTTCTACACTTGGTTATGACCTGAGATGGAGCAGCGTCTGGGAATACAAAAATAATCTATTCTCAGGATTTGGTATCACTATTTTATTAAGTTTAGTCTCTTTGGTAGTAAGCATAATCATTGGAGTATTTTTCGGTCTCGCACAACGATCCAGTATCATTTCTTTGAAAATAATTTCTAGAGGATATATTGAGATCATAAGAGGCACTCCCCTTCTTGTTCAAGTACTGATATTCTATTATGTTGTTGCTAATGCTATTGGTATAGATGACAGGTTTGTTGTAGGCGTTTTAATAATGTCTATTTTTAGTGGGGCTTATATTGCTGAGATAATTCGATCCGGTATTGAAAGTGTCAGTAAAAGTCAGCTTGAAACTGCTGTGTCTTTAGGATTTACCAGAGTGCAGATCTATAGATACATTATTTTCCCTCAGGTGATAACAAGGATTATGCCACCTCTTGCCGGTCAACTAGCAGCTCTGATCAAGGATTCTTCACTTTTATCTATAATCGCTATAAAAGAATTTACTATGGCTGCAAGGGAGATCAATGCAGCCACATTTTCAACTTTGGAAAGTTATCTACCTTTAGCTATAGGTTATTTACTTCTTACGATTCCTATATCAGTTTTAACAAGAAAATTAGAGAAGAGATTCAAATATGAGACTTAGAATAAAAAATCTGACAAAGCAGTATGATGGTCAGAAAGCTATTGATAATATCAGTCTTGAGTTGGATGATATTTCTTCTTTGGTTCTAATCGGTCCTTCTGGAAGTGGTAAAACTACATTGTTGAGAATTTTAGCTGGATTAGAAGTTCCTGAGCATGGAGAAATTCAGATAAATGATCATATAATTCACATTAATGATCATATGATTAACTTTGATGAAAATAATTTGTTAAAATACAGGAAAAAGATCGGAGTTGTATTTCAGGCATTCAATCTATTCCCTCATTGGACAGCTTTGGAGAATATTACCTACCCTTTGATCAAAGTACATAATTTCTCTTTCGAGGAAGCTGAAGACAGAGCTAACACTTTATTGAAACGATTTTCTTTAGATGAGCATAAGAATAAAAAACCTTTACAGCTATCAGGTGGGCAACAGCAGAGAATTGCTCTTTGTAGAGCAGCTTCGCTAAAACCTGAGATACTTTTCCTTGATGAACCTACAAGTGCACTTGATCCTGAATTTACTGTGGAAGTTTTAGATCTGATACATGAACTTCAAGAAGAAGGTATTGAATTCATTTTAGTAACTCATGAGATGGGATTCGCAGCATCTTCAGCTAAGCATATTTTATTCCTCGATGAAGGAAGGATAATATCACAAGGGAATCCTGCACAGATTTTTACAGGTGAGAATCGTCCGGATCGTGTAGTGAATTTTATGAATAAAATTTTGAAGTATGAGACTGAGAAGTAAAGGAAAAGCCCGGGGTACACGCCGAGCTTTCGGGACTTTTGAGCTTATTTTTTAACTACTCTGATAATTTTTCAATATCATCGATATATTTCCAGAATTACTTTTTATCTACAGCCTTCATTTTCAGTTGTCCGATTTTTTCGGACAACTCGCTTCCTTCTTCTTTTAACTTAGATTTTAAATCATTCCAGTATTTTCTTGGTCTTTTGTTTGCAGTCAATACTTCTACTACATCAACAATAGAAAAACACCACTTATCTCTTCCCCTTAATCCTTTTCACTTTCTCAGGTACCTCTATATAATTTTCTTTTGTACTGATCTTCTTCCCGGTTTTCCCTTCAAGGTCTTTTATTGCACTTCCTGCAACCTCTCCACCTTTCTTAGCTGCTACTTTATTTTCATCAAAACCTTGTGCATCCTTCACTTGTACGATCTCAGTAGTAGAAGCTTCGCCAAGCATTGTAAAGATCAATTCCAGATCGGTCATGTGGTCTCTTAGATTTTCCTTTTGCAAACCTTTGTATTCTTTATACTTTGAAGGTGTCATTCCAAAAGTAGCTTGAGATATTTCAGCTGTTAAAATTGAGTATTCTACCTGCTCCTTAACTCCTCTTTGACCCCACTCATTGGTCAACTCATCTCTTACTGCAATACCACGCATTCTTTTTTCTATCCATGCATCACTGTAACCTACGGAAATAATTACATCAAGATTATAGTATTCTACTTTTTGGGTTTGAGTTTTTCCTTTTATAGCACCGTGTTTCATGGTTGTCGCAAATTTTGCGACAACCACCTTTCTATCTAATTCACCTTCTGAAAAAACGTTATTTACATGTTTTCCAATTGTCTTTACATCTCTGTTGAATAAAGCTGCTATTTGATTTCTGTTTAGCCATACCGTTTCATCTTCAACTCTTACATCTATCCTGCTTGTTAATTCATTTGCTTGGTACATTACTATTTCATTTTTCTGCATATAATTTCCTGCGTAATTTTTTATTTATACGCAAGATACAAATAGCACAGTGTCATATAGTGACCTTTTGGTATTTATTTTGAATTTTAT
>JAQIDB010000063.1 GCA_027858225.1 Candidatus Delongbacteria bacterium | reverse complement strand
TTAGATACATTTCGTTGTAATTTGCCATTTCATGGTACTCCTTGTTTTTGTTCATGTTTTGTTTCGCAACTGTAATATAAACAATTACAAAGTGGGTACCATGTTTCTTTAGCGGACATATACTTGTTCGAATACTATTGATTTTAAGTAGCTTTATATATATATTTATAAGGTTAACTTAAATATAAATGCTAATATATATGCTCAAAAAACTTCTTATAGTAATCTTATTCACCATTTTATATAATTCTTTCGGAATCAATTTTTACTCGAATCCTGATGATTTTTCTAAATACGTCTCTACTGGGTTATACCCAGAAAACAAGCTGATCAAGAAAATTCCTTTGAATACAAACTGGCAGTTCAGGCTTGAAGGTTCTGAAGAATGGGATGATATTTTCGTTCCATCCTGCTATGACGATTACGACGAAGATAAGAAAATATATTTTCGAACTAACTTCTTTATCGGTGGAGAGAAATCTGCAGATCGTAGTTATAAACTTATTTTTTACGGGATAAACTATAATTGTAATATAAAAATAAATGATATTTTTGTTGAGAATCATAGCTCCATCAATTCTTTTGAAGTAAATTTAAATAATAACCAATTAAAATTTGATGACACCAATACATTGGTCGTCGAACTTACCAGTAAGCTTTCAGAATTCACAATTCCATCAGAGATGCAAGTTAATGATTGGAGGAATTATGGCGGCATATTCAGAGATGTATATCTTATAATCACATCCCAAACTTCAATTTCAGATACAGCTATTAGATATTATTTTGACGACAACTACTCAAATGTAAATGTAGAAATAACTTCAAATATCAAAGATAATAATTTTATCAAAGTCAACGAAACAGACTCAATTACTTATGACACGAAGATATATTCTTATCTTGAAATCAAAAGAAAAAACGATAATAAAATAGTTTATAAATCTGACTCTAAAGATATTGTAATAAGAAGATATAGTGATGAAGAGATCAAGTTTAATTTTAAATTGAAAGAACCTAAGCTATGGTCACCAAGCGATCCTAACCTGTATGAATGTTCTGTATTTCTGGGGAAAGTTAACGATTATGGAAAGAATGTTGATTTTAATCGATATGATTTCAACTTTGGATTTAAAGACCTGAAGATAATTGACAATAATTTTATGTTAAACGGTAAAAGATTCGATATTCAAGGTATTTCACGATATGAAGATATCATGAACATGGGTAATTCCATTACTTATGGTATGATGCAAACAGAGGTTGAAAAGATTAAGAATTTAGGGTCAAATCTTCTGTATTGTAATTCCTATCCTCCGCATCCATATATACTTGATCTCTGCGATAAATACGGAATTTTCATACTAGAAGACATCCCAATAAATACAGTTCCCAGAATATCACTAACAAACAAAGAATTTATTGATCAATCATTTGACATTTTAGATAAAATGGTAAAACGAGATCAAAACCATATTTCTTTGTTCGGAATTGGGCTTGGTTTTGGTTACAATGTTTTCGATCTTCAAGCTGTTGATTTTATAAAAGATCTTTCAGATAGGGCAAATGTTCTCAATGATGATTTATTAACATTTTTCACTTCTGCTTACACAGAAATAGATGAGTATTACAATGTCACTGATTTCAATATCATTGATCTATCAAAACCATGTTGTATTAATACCAGCAGAATTGAGATAAAAAACATAGCGGATAAAGCAATAAATAAACCTATTGTTATAAGTAATAAATTAATAAGAGTTTACCCAGGTAATCAAAATGGATTTGCAGATCCACATAGTGAGCCTGCTCAAGCTAAAGCGATTATTGAAAATTATAAAGTGATCCAATCCGAAGAAAACCTTTCTGGTATAATTATTGACTCATTTAGGGACAGACGAACGGATGTATCATTATTGACAAATAGACCTGAGGATGATTTATATATTATAAGAAATGGTTTAATTGATTACAATGGCACTGAAAGAATTTCTTATATGATCGTTGACGCTCTTTTTAAGGGTAGGAAAGCTCCTACATTATCTCAGGGAGAATATACTGAAAAAGATATTAATGTATATTTCATCTTAGGATTAATATTTACAATATTTTTCTTCTACATGACAAAGAGAGAACATTATCTTTTCGTAAACAGTGTTAGAAGTTTAAAAAATCCAGATGCATTTTTTATCGATATAAGAGATCGAAGGGTAACGCAAATACTTCATTCTGTTTTTATAGGATTTTTATCATCCTTTTCATTAGCTTCGATTATGTCTGCTGTATTTTACAGTTTCAGGCAAAATGAAAAATTCGATTATTTCCTAACATATTTTATTCGCAATGACATTCTTAAAAAATATTTAACATATTCATCTTGGGAACCATTGATATTCTTGATTACAATTACTTTTTTGATCATGTTTCTAATGATTATATTAGCACTGTGTTTAAAAATTATGTCAGTTTTCTTTAATTTGAGATATTCAATGCCAATCGCAATAAATATGGTATTCTGGAATTCAATAGTATTTATACCATTACTTCCAATTTCTGCAATATTTTTAAGAATATTCTCACCATTCGCAATCAAATTAGTGATATTTTTATTCGTTGCAATGTTAATTTGGTTTGTTATCAGAATGTTCTTAATTATGGCTATTTCTTTTAAAACATCAGTACGTAATATAATCTGGATGAACTTAGTTATATTAGCTTCTTCATTCCTATTATATATATATTTCTTTGAGTTTAATTACTACAAAATCAGTTACTTCTTCTATCTAATAGATAAACTCAGCATATAAAAAAAGAACGCATCTCTGCGTTCTTTTTTATCTTTCAATCTTTATTTTCAAAATCTAATATTTCTAAAAAACGAGTTATTCAAGGAGAAGTTGTAAATTTTATAGTGGAACTTAGTTAACCTAAGTGACATTTTTAAAATTTCTACTTTGACGCCGAAGAACGAAGTTTATTAGATATATTGCTCGTCCTCGTAAAACCACTCGTTGTAAAACTCGATAGACTTAATCGCCGTTGCAGCATCACCACAAGCAGTAATGATCTGTCTCTGCTTCTTAACGATAATATCGCCAGCTGCAAAGATACCAGGAAGATTCGTTCTCATTTCCATATCAGTCTTTATAAATCCTGCCTGATCCTTGTCTACAATACCAGGAACGAAACTAGTTGCCGGAATATATCCAACAAAAACAAAAATACCCTGAACTTTCAAATTTGTAATTTCATTTGTTTTTACATTCTTTAGTTTCAAATTATCTACGATCATCTTTTCACTTTCAATTCCTTCCACAACAGTGTCCCAAATAAAATCGATCTTAGGATGCTTGAAAGCTTTATCCTGAATAACTTTAGTTGCTCTGAGTTTATCTCTTCTATGAATAATCGTTACTTTTGATGCGAATTTTGTAAGATAAAGGGCTTCTTCTACTGCCGAATCTCCCCCACCAACTACTGCTATTTCCTTTTCTCTAAAGAACGCACCGTCACATGTTGCACAATATGAAACACCTCTTCCAAGATGCTCTGATTCACCTACACATCCAATTTTCCTTGGAGATGATCCAGATACTACTAAAACACTTTTTGCATAATATTCATTTGTATCAGTTTTGACATGATGCCCTTCAGTACCTGCACCAGGCTCAATATTTAGCACTTCTTCACTTTTAATTTCCAAGCCAAATTCTCTTGCTTGTTTTTCCATCAAATCTACAAGATCTGGACCTGTTATATTAGGAGTTCCAGGATAATTCTCAACTTCTGCTGTTATTGACACATTACCACCCGGCATCATTTTTTCCAGCATTAATACATTCATTTTTGATCTTGAAGCATACATTCCTGCTGTTAAACCTGCTGGTCCACCACCGATTATGATCAGGTCTAATAATTCTTTCTTTTCCATTATATAATCCTCATTTATTTTTCTCTACATAGCTACTCCACTAATATACATCCTTTTTTCTTCTGTGTCAATAGGATTAATTGGAATTTGATTATTAGGCCTCTTAAAATTAATTTAATGGAAGAATAAAAAATTATTTATCAGTATAATTCCGTCACAGTTTTTGTTTGCGTTAATGCTTTTACGAAATAGAACCTTTTATCTCCATCATAAGGTGCTGTCCATGTTTCATTAATTAAGCTCCCACTCTCATCAGGTTCAAATGTTCCGTATGGATCAACTGATGAATATACTTCATATCCTGTAGCTCCGAAAACAGGGCTCCATGTGATCTCAACATTAGAACCATTATAAATAAGTACCACATTAGACGGTGCTGTTAAAATTACATTCCAATCTGCAAATAGTATTACACTTTCATTAACAGCTAAAATACTACTGACAGCATAATTTGTTCCCGATCCTTCAGAATCATTATTCCATCCCTGAAAAGTATATCCCGTTCTAGCTAAATTACCGGAATTATTTTGCAATTGTAGATCAATAGCATGCAATTTCACCTGACTTGAAGGAATATCCCCTGAAGTTGCTTCATTTGCATCATAGGATATTTCATAACCCTGATAACCTGTGAAATCAGAAAAATTTTCTGTTACAGCAGAGATTACATTATTTAATGTATCCGCTTTGGAATAGGCAGTCCATACTAAATCTTTATACTGTGCTGAATAAATCCCATTCTCACTACCGACAATATCAGTTTCGCTATAAGTAAAATCAGCACTGCATGTAAAATCTGCTATTCCATTTTGCTCTAAATTCCAATAACGTGCTATATAATCTGAAATGCTACCGTTTTCCGTATGCTTCGCTGCTGTTACATTTACTCCCGCCCACGCTGAGTTGAATGTGCCTTCTGAAAAGTTAAGAGTAGCAGGAGTATAATTAACACTATCAGCTCCCACGGGGAAATCAAATGATCCTGCCTCAGTGAATTCTTTTTTAAATTTTCCACTACCTCCGGTAATTATCATAGCACTTTCTGACGGCATTCCACAGATCACTGCTGTTGAGTTCAGAAGCATATTGTAGTTACCTAGTGATATGAAACCATTATCTAAACTAAGAGAGTCACTTATAATTACATTGTGACCAAGATCTTTTATACTGCCACCGTTGATTGCTAAATTTGGAAAAGTTGTTTCTGCAGCTGTTCCTGTGATTGATTGTCCGGAAGTACCCTTTAAAACAACTAATCCATTAGAAGTAGAATCTAAAACATTTATTGTAGTGTTATTATTTTCAAGATCACCGGTCAAACTCATTGTTCCATCTAATTTTATCACACCATCAGTGCTACTTGAGTAATTACCCGTTATAACAAGGTGAGCTCCATTATTTACTATTATGTTAGCATCATTATTTTTTAAACCACCACAAAAGATCATTTGTGGAAGCACAAAAAGTATATTTAATAATAGTAGAGATGATCGAATTTTGTTTGATTTATTCATTTTATATCCCTCCTGAATTACTTCTTCTGAAGTGTTTTAACGATTAACATTAGTTTATCAATTTGCTTTTGATTACTCACACATTTTTTATTTATTAAAGCTGTTCGTGAGACCGCTTCGCTCAGTTGTTAAAAAGCCCGAACTGCACGAACCCTATAGGTGCCGTTCTTACCGCCGTAGCCCTGGCTGCCATCGCCAAAATTCTGCTCCCAAGCATAGTAGTTATCGTACTCGGTAGAACTCCAATAGTAGGCACTAGCAAAACTGCTGCCTGAATTTTCTAGTGCTGTAGTATTAATGGTTGATTTGTTGGTGTACATTAGGTTTAATTCATATATTGAGGGCAAATACCAGTCGCCATAAATTATGCTATTTTGAGTAATTTGTAAATCGTTACATATTTGAGCTGCATAATCATTACCATCATCCCCAATTGACACTTGTGATGAAATAATAATTGCAGTATTTAATTCGCCTGCAAAAAATCCATCGCCAGTTGCTCGTGTTGCACCATCAGTTCCTGCATACCATCTTATTCCACTTCCTCCGTCTTGGTCTTCTTTGGCACATACTAGTCCGTGTTGTCCTGTGGCATCTAACCAAAAAATGATACCGCCTTGGTAGCTATCGCCAATGGCAAGAGTGCCACTACCGCCAGAAATATTTACGCCATTAACTTTAAAGTCCCCAGTAATATTTACATCACCAACAACATCAAGTTCGTAATCCGGTGTAATTGTTCCAATACCGACATTGCCCACAGAACTAATAGTTAATCTTGTAGCAGAAGCAGTTAAATCATAAATATCAAAATTGCCAGCAGAAGAACCACCTGAATATAAAGTATATTTTCTACCGTTTGTTGTTGCTGTATGATCTAATGTTAATGAAGGACTTGAGCCATCTGTTCCTACTATTGACACCTCTCCTCTTACATCACCACCTACCTGTAATAATTTAGCAGGTGTAGTTGTTCCAATACCTACGTTGCCATCATCCAAATCGACATAAAATGGAGTTGTTAAACCTGTAATATCGTCACCTACAGTAGTTTGTTGAGTAGGAGCATATAGAAGTTGGAAAAAATTATGACCAAGTTCCATGCCTGAGCGCTCCCAGGTAACATTATCTGCGGAACTTAAATACCCAGAAGAAACTGATTTTGGCCTCATGGCATAACCCATAAGCCATGCACCGGAACTATACATTGTTCCTAAAGTGTTTATTGCATCTCCTGTATTTTGATTGTATCTGTTTTCTAATAAGGTCGAACCCTCGGTGGATGTTTGATTACCGGCAATAATTTTATCGTGAACTTCTAATTTGGAATAAGGAGCTGTTGTCCCGATGCCAACGTTGCCAGAATTGTAGTAAATATTACTGCTGTTAGTCGTCCATTGGCTAGCGCCAGAAGCTGGCCCTATTTGTGTCCAGACTGAGCCATTATAATAGTAATAACCAGGAGTGCCATCCGTTTGATAAACTAATAAACCTGTTGCCGGAGTTGAGATGGCGTTAAGTTGATCGGCTGTCATCCGCGGCGCTAAAAAGCCGCTGGTTGTTGATTTTACATCGAGCATCGCCGAGCCATCAGGATCACTACCGTCAGTATTTATTCCTACAGACTGGGCATTTAAAAGTGTTACTGCAGTTAAAACAACTGCCAAAGCGATTGTTATAAACTTTTTCATTTTTTTCCTCCATTTTAATTTTAAAGACTTAAATGTTAAAACTTGCAAAAATTGTGCCAAAACAAATTTACTACTAAATTAAGCATACAACCTTTTGAGTAAAATACTATTTTTATTACATTTTACATATTTTTAGTATTAATACATGAGGATGATAGCAAATTAAAAATAATAATATTAAAATACCTATTTATAATTTATTAGTTTCTTGAATAAAAGGTATAAGTTTCTTAAATTCTTTTATTAAATAAAATAAGAAGATATGAAAACTTTACTACTGATTCCACCATTCACTCAGCTTAACTCACCTTATGCATCTCTTCCTTTTCTTAAAGGAACTTTAAATAAATTCAACAAAGAAGCAGATCTTTTAGATCTCAGCATTGAAACTGCTTCAAAGCTATT
>JAQIDB010000052.1 GCA_027858225.1 Candidatus Delongbacteria bacterium | reverse complement strand
AATGTGATATATGATTTTGAGGTTAACTATATACCTAAGAAAATATTAATCTTTTACACTTTTTGCAAGAATTTATTCTGTTAATTATGACACAGTCTGGGGAGCCTTCCCCTACGGATTAATTTTCAATGTCTTTATATTTATTTACTTTAACTCGCTTCTCTGTTTTTTTTGCCTCAATTACAATCACGAACTCACCTTTGGGATCACTTTCACCCAAATGGGATATTACTTCATCAAATGTACCTGAAATAAACTCTTCATAAGTCTTTGTCATCTCTCTGAGGACAGCAACCTTTCTATCTGAAAAATATAGTTTTAATTGTTCCATAGTTTTAATGATTCGATGAACTGACTCATATAATATTAACGTTCTTTCTTCATCTTTTATTGCTTCTAATCTTGATTTTCTACCTTTTTTGTGAGGAAGAAATCCTTCAAAAACAAATTTATCTGTTGGCATGCCTGATACAGCAATAGCATTGATAGCAGCCGTTGCTCCGGGGACACCTACAACTTCGATATCTTTATCTCTGGCAGCTCTGACTATAACAAACCCCGGATCAGAAATACACGGAGTTCCGGCATCTGATACTATAGCCACGTTCTGACCATTCAAAACTTTTTGCAGAATCTGATCAGATCTGTAGTTCTTATTGTGATCGTGATAGCTTGTAAGATTTGTTTCAATATCAAATTCTTTCATGAGCAATCCAGTACGTCTTGTATCCTCGCATGCTATAAGATCACAATTCTTCAATGTTTCCACTGCTCTGAATGTCATATCTCCATAATTCCCTATTGGAGTTGATACAATATATAATTTACCTGTTGTCATTAGTAACTCGTCTTTGCGTTTTCATCTACCACTAAAATATAATCAGCTTTACCAATATTAGCTTTATCAGGTACATTTATATCTTTTGCCAAAATAGTAGATAACGTTTTAATTTTAAGTTTTGGTCTAAATTTGTTTAGATACCATATAATTCCTAGGTGATCGTCTGAATGAAAAGTACCGTTAAAATGGATAAACATTTTACCTTTTTCAAAATTCTTAGCTATGAAATATCCCATTGTTGCATCTTTTACTGCCTGAGCTTCAGCAAAATATTTCTTTCCTTTATGTCCCATCATACCCATATCCATGGAAACCATTTTTTTATAGCATGATAGTTCAGGATCAAATTCTATCGGGCTTGGAGCTACATATTCCTTAGATCTTTCAGATAGTTTATCAAGAGCTTCAAATCCACCGTAGAAAACCATTGAAGCATATCTCCTTGGAATATTTGTAGCTATAAATTTAAGTTTATTAGATTTAGCAAATTCAACTAAAGGTTTATAATCAGTAGAATAATTAGGCCATAATCGAACGTCACCTTCGAATTTATTTGTTTTATAAAAATCACTAAAATATTCGTCGATCGTAAGTTGATTATCAGATTCGAACATTTCAGCACCCAAAGTTATCTTCCCACCTTTCTTTGCAAAAAGATCCTGAGTTAACTTAAGTTCTTGATCATGGACAATAATACTATTGTGAAGTTCACCGAAGAAAACAACATCACAATCCTTAAAATCTTCAACAATTGAATTATAATCGACTGCTTTAAGGTTTGAATTATAAAATTTGTATTCTACTTTATCCTCTGCGAACATAACTATGCTCCATACTAAAATGATGATGATTGAAGTTGGGAATTTCATAAAATTTACCTGTTTTAATTATCCATTATCCATTGTAAATTGTCCATTTCCATTCTAATCTTCTTTCTTATTTTCCCTTGTCATTAATCCTGACAATCCGATCTTAGGTTCCAATCCTTCGAAAAGGATCTGATAAACTACTGAAACTATAGGCATTTCGATATTCTGATCTTTTGCAAGTTTATTCACGATCCTAGTAGTTTCCACACCCTCGGCAACCATTGTCATATTATTTAATATTTCTTCAAGAGTTTCACCTTTTGCCAATCTATTTCCAACTTGCCAGTTCCTTGAAAGACTTGAATTACAAGTTAGAATAAGATCACCTATCCCAGAAAGTCCAGAAAAAGTTTCTCTTTTAGCACCCACAGCGAGACCAAATCTTACCATCTCAGACAAACCCCTTGTAAGTAATGCTGCTTTGGTATTGTTTCCTAGACCTAATCCATCGATCATTCCAGCTGAGATTGCCATAATATTCTTAATACTTCCACCTACCTCAACACCGATCACATCATCGTTGGAATAAACTCTAAAATTCGGGGATGAAAATACGTCTCTTATCAAATTAGCTGCTTCCATATTTTTACTTGCACTTACAACAGCAGTTGGTGTTTTATCAACTGCTACCTCCTTCGCAAATGATGGTCCTGCTAAAATCACAAAATTATCATCGGTTATAGTTTTAAATTCTGATATAAACATCTGCCTAATATCTTTACCCGTTGAAACTTCAATACCTTTTGCTACATTTACAACAATTTTGTCCCTAAAGTCTATACCTTTGATTTTATCAAAATAAGTTCTAATAAACTGAGTCGGAACAGCATTTATTATTATTTCGGATTCTTCAACTGTTGATATAAGATCATTCGTGAATATTATATTATTGGGTATGACATAGGTAGGTAATCTATCCTCAAATTTTCTTTCTGCAGCTAACTTTTTGCATACTTTCGGATCAACTTCCCATACTTTTATATCAAAATCTTTTTTAGCTATAACATCAGCTATGGCTAAACCCCAAGCCCCAGCTCCTAAAACTGCTATTTTCATATATTAATTCCTTATTTTTGTTGTCATGCTGAACTTGTTTCAGTATCTATCCTTTTATCTTTTTAGACCCTGAAATAAATTCAGGGTGACGGTTTTATTTACGAACTAACCCCCTAACTACTAATCTCTATTCCCTTTTTTTTAGAACATATTTCATCTTTTCAATTCTATCGTAAGTAATTTTAAATTTTCCAAGAATCAGTTTTCCAAATTTTCTTCCACCATGACAATCACTTCCACCGGATTTTAATAATTTATTATAATCTGCAATATCATTTATTTTTTTATTGAAATTATCATCATATGAAGAGTGTATCGTTTCAAGACCATCGATACCTGCATCAATTAGAACATCTATCATCTCAGGTTTGTCCCTTAAGTAATTCGGATGAGCAGCAAAAGCTAAACCACCAGCATCGTGAATCAATTTGACAGCATCAGGAATGCTTATCTTAAATTTTTTTACATGATATTTAGAGTTATCGTTCAAATATTTACTAAACGCATCGTGAAAATTATATGCATATTTCTTTTTTATCAACAAATGTGCCAAATGTGGTCTAGCAACAGCTCCATTGTTCGATATTTCCTGAACTTCCTCGTAAGTAATGTCAATATTATCCTTTTGAAGAAGTTTTACCATTTTCTTTGCTCTATCAATCCTTACTTCTTTGAATTTTTTAATATATTTCTGCAATATTTCACTATTAGGATCTACAAAATAACCTAAGATATGTATATCCATTTCATTGTACTCGGTTGAGAGCTCAATACCCTGTATAAATTCTATCTTATATTTTTTTGAGCATTCCAAAGCTTCCGCATTTGCTCCAACAGAATCGTGATCAGTGATACTGATAGCTTTCAGTTTTCTCTTCTGAGCCTGGCTGAAAATTTGTTCCGTTGTAAGCAATCCGTCTGAATGAGTTGAATGTATATGAAGATCGGCTGATTTAGTCATTATCAATAAACCTCTGGACAAAATCATGATACTTGAGGATTTTTATGTCTTTATTTTGTCTTTCGATTATATTATTGATCTGGAATTTATTTATAATCCTTGAAAGTGTTTCTCTGGAAATACCTGTCATATTTGCCAAGTCAGTTTGATTTGGTACTTCTTTAATATTAATATCTTTACCATCCATAATTCCCATTTTTTCTGCAAGATTATGAAGTGTAATAATAACTTTTTTCTGGGCGTCATCCAAAAAAAAGCTTTTCATCCTGATATCTGTTACTCTTAATCTAATCGCAAAAGTTTTAAGTAAGTTCAACGATAGAGTAGGATTATTTATAATCAGGTTGACAAATTCATTCTTAGTCACTGTTAGAAGTTCAACATCATCCATTGCCATCGCATTCGCATTACGATCATGATCATCAAGAAGAGACATCTCTCCGAAGTAATCCCCATCACTTAGAATTGTTAATATAACTTCATTACCTTCTTCATTTAGCTTAGTGATCTTGACTCTGCCGGAACAGATTAAATAAAGCATATTGCCCGGATCGCTTTCCAAAAATATTACATTCTTCTTTGTATAACTTTTTATTCTGCAATGTTCTGCAATTGCTTTAATATCATCATCAGTCATGTTTTCACATAACGATATCGATTTTAAAAATTTCCGCTTATTATTTTCATCCATAATTTATCCTCTTTAACTCGTTTTATGAGACGTTGCAGTGCAACGTCTTTACAAACTCATATCTCACAATTATCTACAGTACATCATTATATTTTTTTGCTTTCAGTTTTTCTACCAATTCTTTGACATCTTGCGATCTCGATAATGGAGCAATTAGCAATGAATCCTCAGTATCTATAACTGCCATGTCCTTTAATCCAATTGTGGTTATGAGCTTATTTTTATTATCAGATACAACATAACATCCATTTGTATCTATTGAGACAAATTTTGCATCAACAACATTTTCATTTTTGTCTTTATCTTTCATCCTATAGATCTCGAACCAGCTTCCTACATCCGACCAACCGAAATCACCTATAAATACTTTAACTTTCTCAGCTTTCTCCATCACACCATAGTCAATAGAAATTGATTTCATTTCAGAATATATTCTTTCGATAACATCATCAGAATCATTATCTATTATGGCTTGTTTTAGGTTCATTAAACTCTCATATAGGTCAGGTATATGTTTTTTAATTTCATTTAAAATTGTTTCAGCTTTCCAAATAAACATTCCACTATTCCAGAAAAAATCTCCACTCTCTAAGAATCTTACAGCAGTTTCAAAATTTGGTTTTTCTGCAAAAGATTTAACTGCGTAAGCACCTGAATCTGTTTCTTTTCCCACCTGAAGATAGCCATAACCTGTTTCAGGATGGCTTGGTTCGATACCTATCGTTATCAAGCATTCTTGATTTACTTTACAATATTCAACAGCATTATTTATAACTTTGGAAAATTCATCTGTGTTTTTTATGTAATGATCTGCAGGCAGAACAACCATAATTGCATTTTCATCTTGGAGCATTAGCTTAACTGCACCATATCCAATAGCTGCTGCTGTATTTCTTCCGAATGGTTCTGCTATTATATTATCTTCTTTAAAATTTTCAACATTTGCATAAACATTATCTTTTTGCTCTTTATTTGTAATTATATAGCAATCATCTCTTTTCACAATAGAGTTAAGTCTGTTCACTGTATTTTCAAGCATTGTTTTATCATTGATTATCTTCAACAAATGTTTTGGTGTTCTTAAACGGCTTTTAGGCCAGAATCTTGCTCCTACTCCACCCGCCATAATTAATGCGTACATGATTTGCTCCTTATTTTAAAAATCAAAATTTATTAGTTATGATTTAAATTTTAGAAATCAAAATTTATATCTGCCGATTCCCAGTTTTTTCGAACTAGGATCGTATCTTTTCTTATCACTGATTTTTCGCAATTCAGTTGCTTAATATCTATCGTAAATAATTCATTACTGTCATCATCCAAATAAGCTCCACAAATATATCTACCGGGTCTTAATTGTATCTTGTAATCTGAAGTAACTCCATATCGAGTATCACTTTGACTTGAATTATCACAATTTTTAAAGATCAAGTTCGCTTGTGTGGAAGAATTCTTGACTTTTCCCGAAACAGATCCGTAACCTAAATCGTTTTCGATGTTGATGTTTTTAGTAAATATTTTCTTTTCTCCGTACTTGACTGCTATAGAATACTTGCCTTCTGTAAAAACCTTGTCAGACATGTTAATTTCTGAAATAAATGGTTTTTCAACAACCATATCGTTCAAAATTGCGATAGAGCTATCAAGGCTGTTTATAAGTTCTATCTGAATACTGTCTGGTTCAATCCAATTAAAATTAAATGCAATACTTTGATCATTGTAAATTTTTTCTTTAAAATTAGGTGTAACTCGTAGCTTCTGTTTTTTTACTGTGTCTGCAATAAAAACTGTTTTTGTCTTCATTTTATCATTGATAGTATTTCCATAAGGATCTATCAGATCATTCAGCGTAATCATGATCTCTTTTGTGACATCAAGTTCCTTAGATCGAATGTAAAGTTTATTTTCTGCTTTTTCATTGTAAAATTCCTGAAATTCGATAGCCGATCTACCTTGAATTATGCTTGATAGCATATTCTTATTCAAATTGACTTTCTCAGAAAGCTCTATCTGCAGAATATCTTTTTCAATTTGAGTGACTTCACTGATAAAAGGTGGAATAGTATCACTTTTGGCTAAAGTAAAATCAAATTTTTGTTTCTCATTCGACTTAAGATCAATTGATCCAGTCAATGAAATATATTCATTTTCAAGCTCTATTTTCGAATTATTGTTTACATCATAGAAAACTACTGGAACATAAATATCTGATGAGATATTAGAAAATTTATAGCTCATATCAGAAGAAACACCGACCCTGTATTCGGGATTGATTTTATTTATTCGGTAGAATAAGAAATCAGCTTGTCTGTATAAATTAACTTTCAACTTTGAATAATTCATATTTTCGATATTATCATCTATGATCGCACCATTAATATTACCGGAGAACTCTTTCTTATCTATCTTTTCACCGGTTGAAAAATTCAGAATAAAGTTATTTTTAATATTATTTTTTCTAAGATCCATTAATGAGGAATTTAAAGCTATTAGAACAGTCTGATCGTCGTCTAGGTCAGAGAATTCTATCTTTACACTTTTTTCATACCAAATTATCTTACTTTTTTCCTGCGCAGAAAATGGAGAGATAGTAATCGCATTCCTCGTTGATCCGTAATCAATAAATTCACTAAATTCTATTTCTGCAGTAATATTTTTATCTTGGTTTAAAGAGCCTGATTGTGGGGTGTGAAATGTTATACTTGGAGATATTCTATCCGCCTCACCACCTAATGGCCATCTTCTATAGTCCGTGGCACATGAAGCTAGGATAAGAATTATAGCAAGACTGATATTTTTTAAAATACTTTTTTTCATTTAATTTTCCGTCACCCTGTATTTATTTCAGGGTCTTTATTTTTATTGTCATATTCAGACTTAATCCGGATATCCACTAACGCTGCAATTTGGATCCCCGTGTCAAGCACGAGGATGATAGATACAGTTTGTTTACAGCACTAACAGACTGAGGTCTAACCCTTTCACGCTATGGGTTAATGCTCCTGATGAAATATAATCAACTCCGGTATCAGCGATCTTACCAACTGTC
The DNA here is from genome assembly GCA_027858225.1 of Candidatus Delongbacteria bacterium. GTDB lineage: Bacteria > UBA4055 > UBA4055 > UBA4055 > UBA4055 > WTAK01. The sequence continues at coordinate 18,611 of JAQIDB010000052.1, read as the reverse complement.
TCAATTGTTACATTGCCTGAAATTTCCAACTTTGAAGCTCCATTATTCAGCTTTACACACTCCAAGATATCTTCTCTATTCATATTGTCAAGCATGATGATATCAGCTCCTTCAACCAAAGCTTCTTTGAACTCAACTATATCTTTTATTTCTACTTCAATCTTAGCTTCTAGGTTCTTTGATTGTTTATATTCTTTAGCTTTCACGATTGCCTCTGTCACAGAACCAGCTGCTTTTATATGGTTATCTTTGATTAGGAACATATCAAATAGACCAATCCTGTGATTCTTTCCACCACCCATCTTAACAGCACACTTATCAAGAAACCTGAAACCAGGTAAAGTCTTCCTTGTATCAAGTATCTTTGTATTTGTTCCTTCCAACTTATCAGCAAACTTTGATGTTAAAGTTGAAATGCCTGACATCCTTTGGATGAAGTTCAAAGCCGTTCTTTCGGCTTTTAGAATTGAATTTAACTTTCCATTTATCGTAGCTATCTCATCACCTATTGAAACCTTATCACCATCTGAGATATTAAATTCAACTATTACACTTTTATCGACATATTCGAAGCAATCTATAAATATTTGAATCCCTGATACAACTCCGTTCTCTTTTGCTCTGAGTATAGCTTTTCCTTCCTGATCAACAGGGATTATCGAGTTTGTAGTTATATCACCGATCCTGTCTAGATCTTCATTGAAAGCTAATTCGATAAGTACTTTGTATTTTAAATCCATTTTCTTTTCCCCTTACGCTTCAAATGCACACAATGGTACAAATAGTTCATCTTCACTTAAACCACCATGATCAGCCATGTGATACTTAACTTTCTCATTTGGTAGAAAATCTTTAATTATATAATTTTTCTTAGCCAGTAAAATATAATCCCCAACCCTATATTTAAATGCAGGGGTTGGTTCATACAATCCAAAATAACCTTCCTTGATCATCTTTTCACTTTTGACAATATCAAAAGCATGCCCTAACCTATCTTTTACCAATTTTTCAAATTCTTCTTTTTTCCCTCTCTTCACATAGCAATATGCTGCTCTGGGTTCACCGCAAAGCGGGAAATTTAGCAAATCAACTATCTCAGGATAATCATTCATATTAAATCTTGAATCAAGTTCAGTATCCCTCAATCCATGATCAGCTGTGATTAAAACAAGTGTATTTGTTCCTTTAATATTTTTTAGGAGATTTTCTAATTCTGAGTTAATTTTTGAGTGCAGATCTTTCAGTTCCTTACTTTTCCCACCCAGTTCATGAAAGTATCCATCAAAATCAGGTAGATAAGAGTAAATATATTTCTGAGATTTACTTTTTCTTTTCACTGCTTGAGCTGTAACTGAGAAATAATCTTCAAGGTCTTTATAAGTCAGCTTTGTTGCACCTTCAAGCATATAGTTTGAGTATGCTGAGTCGTTAATAGCTTCGGGGTGTATAACCGTTATATCATTGATCCGCTTGGATAATCTATTTCCAACAAATATGTCTTTGGGTGTTATCCCGTAGTCAGTTAGTAACTTCCCAGTCCTTCTATTGTTAAAAAGCAATATCGTGGATGGAAACACTTTTCTATACTTTTTCACTTTCATAAACCAACCAGTTATTCCGTGATTCATAGGAGCTAATCCAGTTGCAAAACTTGTTATACAGGCTGCTGTTGTAGTTGGAAATACAGAAGTAATCTTGCTAATGACATTGTCTTTTATCAAATTATCTTTGGTTTTATTGACAAAATCATATCCCAGTCCATCGATAACAAGAGTTACGATATTATCATATTTCTTTAAATCTTTGGACGAAAGATCTCTGAGTTCAGGGTATTTTGATTTGATATTAAAACAACCTGAGATCGTGCTCATCAGATTAACAATACTTCCGCCATTGTAATCGGGTTTGTATATCATGATTAATACCTGTAAAGTTATATCAATAATTAAGCTATATAAACTATGATATATAAGTATGAATTGCAAGGATATAAATCTTAAAAACAACGCTTATATTTGATTCATTTTTCGAATAGTTTGAAATACTTATGATATAAGTGGATATTGATCAAACTTTTCGTATATTTCAACCATGTTAAAAAACGAAAAATACTACTATACAAGCTTTATCTCATATTTAAAAAAGAACTTCGGTAAGAAATATGGAAAGATCGGACTTACACATCATACTCCTTGTCCAAATGATCCCCCATGCATTTTCTGCAATCAAACATCATTTATTCCACACTCATCAAAGAACATTCTCTCTGTAAAAAATCAAATTGATGATGCATTGCCGTATTTGAAGAACAAATATCAGACAGAAAATTTTATTGCATATTTTCAAGATAACACATCTACATTTGGAAATATAGAATATTTATATAAAGCATTTCAAGAATCTATTGCACCTGATAATATTAAGGTACTTGCAATATCTACAAGACCTGATTGTATCGACCTTGAAATATTAAATATGCTGAAAAAAGTATCCAAAAACAAGCCTGTCTGGTTGGAACTTGGTCTTCAGTCTATTCATGATACTACATTGTCAGAAATTAACCGTGGACATACCTTCAATGATTTCATAAAAGCTTATAATTTGATTAGAGAAAATACCGATTTTAAAATTGGTGTTCATATGATAATTGGACTGCCAAATGAGACAGACGAAATGATATATTCATCGATGAAAAAACTGAATGAAATAAAACCCAATTATGTAAAATTCCATCACTTGCAAGTTTTAAATAATACTAAACTTAAAGAATATTACTCAAGTGGTTCTTATATACCATTAACACTGGAAAAGTATGTCGTATTATTCTGCAATTCATTGAGCTATTTGACTAAAGATATTGTTATTCAAAGGTTACTATCCAGAGCTCATTCGAATGAATTGATCGCTCCGAGATGGAATATTTCTACAGAGGAATTTAAAAAATTATTTAAAGAATATATGGACAAACACGATTTGTATCAGGGAAGTAGAACAAACTCATAGTTTATAGTTTATAGTTTATAGTTTGTAGTTTGTAGTTATCTTCCAACCTTCATGTCTTTCTGAAAAGCTGCCTCAATAGCAGCGTTATCGATTACCTGCTCAAAACCCCAGGTCACAAGCTTATTTACGAACTTATCTCGACCTCTCATTGATCTGGTTCCTAGAACAACTGCAACAAGCCTAACGCCATCCTTTTTTGCTGTTGCTACTATGTTGAATCCCGCCTTATCATAGAACCCTGTTTTAAGTCCATCAAAATATGGATAGTCCTTTATCAATCTACTTGTATTTCGTAACATAAACTTCTTCTTACCTGGTTCATCCCGAATGTAATCAAACCAAGTCGAACTAAATTCCATAAGTTTCGGGTATTGTATCACTTCCTCTGCAAGTAATATCAAATCATAACAGGTAGATCTATTACCACGGATCTTCTCTTTTTTTCTCTCAGCCCATGTTGGAGGTAAACCATGAGGATAGTAATAATACGTATTTCTTAATCCTAACTCTTTCGATCTCATATTCATCTTTTCAACAAAGCCATCAACCTTCTTTTCTCCACCAAGTTTTTCAGCAAAAGTATAAGTGGCATCATTTGCAGACTTAATTACCACAGCTTTAAGCAGATCTTCTACTCTCATTAGCTCATATTCTCTTAAAAATATCTGAGAACCACCGATCTGAGATGCTTTAGTTGAAGCCTTTAAAGTATCGTTCAGTGACAACTTACCGGATTTAATTTCTTCAAATATAAGCAAAATTGACATCATCTTTGTAAGAGAAGCTATTTCACACATATCGTATCCATTTTCTTCATATAAGACCTGTTGATTTGTAAGATCAACCAGCATAACGTTGTTGTAATCTTTAAATCTTGATTTGAATTTACTTTTAAAATCTATCTTCGAACTGTATTTATTATTGGGGATAAAATTCCTTAAACTATCAGGACCTGCAAAACCTTCATTTTCATGATCTTTATATTTTGATAATAACGAATTCGAAATTAAAATTATAGTAATTAATATTATTGTTCTATATTTCATAATATATTATATATCCAGATTTTATTTATATTGTGTCTCATCTTTTATCCCTGCTTGTTCAAATCCATTTTTTCTCAGTAAACAACTGTCACAATGCCCACATGCTTTATCTTCTATAGGATCATAACAAGACAATGTTTTTGAATAATCGACTCCCAATGATTTCCCAATCTTTATGATCTCTGATTTTGCGATATCTATAAGTGGTGTTTCAATTTTTATTCTCAGTTTTCCTTCAACAGCATCTTTAATCGCCAAATTAGCCATCTTTTCATAAGATGCAATAAATTCAGGTCTACAGTCTGGGTATCCTGAGTAATCAACACTGTTAACACCAATAAAAATAGATGAACACTGAATTGATTCTGCATATGCTAAAGCATAGCTTAAGAAGACAGTATTTCTGGCTGGTACGTATGAATCAGGTATTGAATTTTCAGTTAAATAATCCTTCTTTACCTTTATATCTTTATTTGTAAGTGATGAATTTTGAAAAAAAGTAGGATCCAGTTTAGCTATCTTATGAATTTTCGCTCCAAATTTCTTCGAATTGTATTCAGCTAACTCAAGCTCTACCCTATGTTTTTGTCCGTAATCGAATGAAATAGTATGTACTTCATCAAACTTTGAAGATGCTATAGCAAGACATGTTGTTGAGTCTAAACCACCTGATAGTAATACAATAGCTTTCGATATATTTATGTCCTGTCGGACTACAATAGCTTTGTTCATAGTGACTTCCTATTCGTAGCATTATTAGTCAGTATAAGTATACCTAGAATATTTGATTTTTTCAAGATCAGTTTTTACTTATTTATACAGAAAAAATTGTTTGGCTCCCGCAGGATAAGCCCATTAAGTTCCAGCATAAGTAGCTTACTCATTAAAGTACCTGTATCTATAGATAATTTCTCACTTAACTCATCTATATTCATCTTATTTTTCAACAAAGTCTTATAAACTTTCTCCTCTAATTTATCATTAAATTCAACAACATTGTCTTCCACTTTCCTAGCAGTTGATGACAACAAATTCTGAACATACTCAGGCATCTCATCAATAACATCCTTAGTTCCCATGATCAACTTTGCCGATCCGGTTTTTATAAGATTATTACTGCCTTCGAATTTTTCCTTGTATATCAAATTTGGTAATGCAAACACTTCTCTTCCCTGATCAAGCCCGAAAGAAGCAGTAATTAAAGACCCAGACTTCATTTTTGCTTCTCCAATGATGACACCTAAGCTCATTCCACTTATTACCCTGTTTCTCGCTGGAAAAGAATATTTGGTCCCCTCATAACCGATCTTGAATGGTGATAATACAGCACCACCAGTCTCAATTATCTTTCTTCTAGTACCTCTGCTACAAACATTCACCTCTTTATCGATACCTGAACCAAGAATAGCGACTGTTCTTGCTTTTGCTTCAATAGCTCCAAGATGAGCAACCGTATCAGCACCCATTGCAAGTCCACTGATTATAACAAAACCTGCAGCTGCCAACTCTCTTGATACTTTTTTTATCGTTTGAATACCTGTTCTTGATAAAGTTCGAGAACCTACAATTGCAATTGACAGATCATCTTTAGGTGAAATCTCTCCTTGAAAGAATAGATACAAAGGTGGATCGAAAATATTTCTTAGGTTTGCCGGATATTCATCATCATAAAAAGTAACGACCTTGATGTTTCCCAGTTTTTCTGCTGCTTCCAGTTGTTGTTGGTAAACTGTATCATCAAATGATATTTCTCTGAGGTTTCTCCTACCTGCCTTACTTATACCTGCTTTGATGAGTTCTTCATCTGAAAGATGTTTACATTCTTCAGCTGTATCATATTGATTTAATAGAGCTTTTAGAGAAACAGGTGTTAGATACTTTACTGCTTCAAGTCTGAAAATGTCTTGTAGTTTGTTTTGCATAGTTCTTTCCTAAGTTATTTTAGTATTTTAGAAAAGATAATAAAAGCAAAGGGTCAAATAGTGACCTTTTGCTCAAAAACTGATATTTTTTTACTTTTTTTTAGAATCCTAGAGGTGTGTCTAAAACTTTGATCTTTTCAGCTATCATTAGCTTAAGCTCATCCAATCCTTCGTGAGTAAAAGATGAAATACAAATGTCAAAGAAACTACGATCCACATCTTCTGTCAATAAATCTGTCTTGGTTAGAACTTTTATAACTGGTTTTTCTTTCATTTTCTCGTCGTATTCAAAAAGCTCATGTTGAAGAATATTAAAATCTTTTTCAAAATCCTCTGATTCAGTGCTTATCATATATACTAAAACTCTTGTTCTCTCAACATGTCTCAGGAATTGATATCCAAGACCTTTACCATGGCTGGCACCCTCTATTAATCCGGGAATATCTGCCATTACAAAACTTTTGTAGTTCCCATACTTTACGATACCCAAATTAGGAATTATAGTCGTGAAAGGATAATCTGCGATCTTAGGTCTTGCATTTGATAGAACTGATAATAATGTCGATTTACCTGCATTCGGATATCCAACAAGCCCAACATCAGCTAAGACCTTCAACTCTAAATTAACTTCGACTGCTACTCCAGGCAAACCGGGTTGTGCATACATTGGAGCTTGATTTGTAGAAGTTTTAAAATGAAAATTTCCTTTACCACCGATTCCACCGGTAAGTACTTTATATGGAACTAAATCTTCTGAAACATCAACTAAAATTTCGTTAGTCTTTCTATCCTTTACTACAGTGCCTAATGGAACTTTAATAGTAATAGTTTTTCCATCCTTACCTGTCATATTATTCAAACCACCACTATGACCGTTCTCTGCAAAAAATTGTCTGTGCATAGTAAAATCTAATAAAGTTCTCATATTTTTATCACCGATGAAAAAAATATCTCCACCCTTTCCGCCATCTCCACCATTTGGAGAACCTTTAGCTACAAATTTCTCTTTTCTGAAAGCTACTTTACCTTTTCCACCATGGCCTGAACTGATAGAAACATTTACGAAATCAACGAACATTTTAAATCCTATATTTTTATTTCAGATGCAATATATTAAGAAAGCATTATAATAGCAAGGGGTTTGGAATATCACATTTCAACAAATGCATTTGTTGATTTTACACTTATTTTACAAAGTGTATTTTATAATATTGACATTTTAACATTTATTTTGTAAATTGTATTTTGTATATTTTAACATTAAATAGAAAAAAGGATTTTTATGTCTGTAGAATATTTTAGAAAAAAACAACTTAACCTGCAAAATGAGATATCACTTGATTTCATCAGAACTGGGTATTGGAATGAAATAACCTCAAATGAAAGACTTATAGGTCTAATCGGACACCGTGGAGCAGGTAAAACTACTTTGCTTTTACAATATTTAAAATCTGAATATGAGATAATGGAATCACTATATATTTCAGCTGACGATATTATCATGAGTGAAACGACAATTTATAAAATTGCTGATGAATTTTATTCCTTAAATGGTAAAATTTTAATTATTGATGAGATACATAAGTACAAAAATTGGGCTCAAGAGTTAAAAAATATTTACGATTCATTTCCTAAGCTAAAGATTAGGTTCAGTGGTTCGTCAATGTTGAATATTCTCCATGAGCAATACGACTTGAGTAGAAGAGCTTATATTGTAAAAATGAACGAATTGTCTTTTAGAGAATATCTAAAATTCAAATATAAAATAGACTTAGACTCTTTTAACTTAGATGAAATATTGAGTGATAGTATAAAAATTTCAAGTGATCTTATTTCAAAGTATTCATATATCTTTCCTGAATTTGCAGAGTATTTAAAAATCGGAGGGTATCCTTATTTTGTAGAAAGTCCTAAACATTTCACATCAAAACTTTTTAATTCAATTCAGAAGATCATATATGAGGATATTCCATCTCTTAACAAAATAGAATACTCACATTTGTCTTTCTTCCAGAAAATCATTTACAGAGTCGTAGCTTCAAAAGTCCCTTACAAAGTAAATGTATCAAAAATTTCAAGAGAGATAGGCATTTCACAACCCACTCTTTATACCTATTTGGAAATCTTAGGAAAATCCGGAATATTCAGCCCTCTAAGAAAATACTCACAGAACATTTCAAAAAAACCCGATAAACTTTATTTTAGAAATACCAATATATTGAATGCGTTTTCCAATGAATTTGGCTTTGAAATAGATACAGGTACTTATAGAGAAACTTTTTTTGTGAATTGCTTTGAAGAAAACATCTTTTATTCTGATATTGGAGATTTTAAGGTGGATGACAAATTCTTTGAGATAGGAGGTAAAAATAAAACCTTCAAACAACTTGGTAATTCAGAGAATTCTTATCTTGTGATAGATACTGATATAACCGTTAATCCAAGAAAAATTCCGTTATGGTTGTTTGGATTTTTGAAACAATAAAAGAAGCAAAAAAGAAAAATGTAAAAACATAAAGCGTAAAGAGATGTAGCACTGCCTTTACACTCACTTACCATTAAGCTATTTCACTAACTAGTCTATCATAACACGGGAAGTACCAGAAATTGCACCTTTTGTTTTAACTGTTCCACCTGTATCAGGTTTATCAATCATAGCACCACCACATTTGATACAAAACTTTGCTTCTTCTTTATTTTCAAAACTACATTTATTCGAAGAGAATAATTTGCGTACACTTGTATAAATAAATCATTTTTATGTTGTTTTAATACCTGATAAAACATAATTTACTTAAAATAACTAAACAAATCAAATCGGAGGTAAATTATGAAAAAAGCGTTTAAGTTAATTCTTATAGCTAGTTTCCTTTTCACTATTCTTTTGGGATGTGCAAGTACACCAGTGAAGAAAGAAATTCCTACAAGAACTTATGTAGGTGAAGTGATCGGGCAGAAAGGTGTTTTAGTGGGTGAATATGCAGAAGGTGCAAAAGTTGTAACTGGAAACATTGCCGGTGATATCATTACCTGGGAAGGATTTAAACTTAATCTAAGAGCTGAAACCGGAGAAATTTTCGAATATTTGAGTAGAGATCTTTACTACGAAGGTGATGGAATTCTTATTACAGCAAAAGGTAAAAAAGTACTTAAGATAAAGAACAAGCCATAAAAAAACGTTTTCGTAGGGAACGCAGATCTGCGTTCCTTACAATTTGTGTGGTGAAATGAGACGTTGCAGTGCAACGTCTTTACACCATCTCGCCATATAGATCAAATTCAGTCGCATCTACGATCTTCACATCATAAAACTCTCCAACATCCAAATCTCCTTTGATCAATACTTCACAATCAACATCTGGTGTATCTCTGAATGTTCTGCCTATGGAATATTCTCCATCTACCCTATCAATTAATACTTTTTCGATATTTCCAATCAAAGTTTGATTAAATTCATAAGATAATTCTTGTTGGATATCCATTATCTCAGAAACTCTTTTCAAAGCTGTTTTACGTGTAACTCTGTTCGGTAAATCTATAGCATCTGTATCTTCCTCAGGTGAAAATGCAAAAACTCCAAGTCTTTCAAATTTAGCTTCTTTGATAAATTTAAGCATATTATTAAATACTTTTCTAGTCTCGCCAGGAAAACCTGTGATAATCGAAGTTCTTAAAGCAATATTTGGAATAGTCTTACGCATGTATTTAATCTTCTCAAGTAGATCTTCACGGGTATCGTTTCTGTACATTGCTTTCAATATCTCAGTTTCAGAATGTTCTATCGGAAAATCAAGATAGTTACATATATTATCAGTCTTTGCTATGAAATCTATAAATTCTTCTGTGACCAATGGAGGATGAGAATAAAGTAACCTGATCCACATTCCTTCTCCGGCTATCTTTGAAATTTCAGTGAGAAGCTTTATAAGTCTATTTTCTTTGTAAAGATCTGTTCCATAGGATGAAATTTCCTGACCGATTAGTATTATCTCTTTCACTTTTGCTTTCTTCAGCATTTTAACTTCGGATAGAATCGATTCTTCAGCTCTGGATTTGTATTTACCTCTGATAGATGGAATTGCGCAGTAGCTACAGTTATGATTACATCCGTCACTGATACGTACATAGGCTACGTGCCCCATTTCTAAAGCCAGTCTTTCATTAAATAGATCTTTGGATGGTTTATAGTCAGGTATAAGTTCTTTCACTATTCCTTTGAAGTCTTTCAGGTGATATACTCCGTCAACTTCTTTCAAGTCTTTCTTAAGATCTTTATAATATCTCTCTGCTAAACAACCTGTAATGAAAACTTTATTGAACTTTCCAAAATTCTTTTGCTCTACAGCTCTGAATATCGTATCAATTGACTCTTCTTTGGCATCACCTATGAAACCACATGTATTTACGATTATTGCCTCTCCCTCATTAAAATCAGGAGATACTTCATACTTATTTGAAAGCTGACCGGCTATAATCTCACTATCGACTAAATTCTTATCACAGCCTAATGTTATAATCTTAATTTTTTTCAATGTTGTATCCTGGCTTTTTCTTTGTTTTGATGAAATTTACTTTATTTGTATGTATTAAGAAAGAATAATATTGTATATTCCTTGTCTTATGAAAATCGACATCACAAATTACAAAGCAATAATCTTCGACATGGACGGTCTCCTTCTCGATACAGAGAATATCTGTTGGGAATGTTTCAGAAAGGCATGTTCACAATTTAACTATGATCCTGATTTTAATATCTATAAACGGATAATCGGTAGAAGTGCTAAAGAAGGAAATAAGATCCTTGAAAGAGAGTTCCGAAAATACATTCCATATAACAAAGTAAATCCTATCTGGAACAAGCTATATCACGATGCCATAGAGAATCACCCTATTCCTTTAAAGAAAGGCGCGTTTGAATTTGTAGATCAAGTTTCCTATCTCAATATCAAAAAGGCTGTAGCAACTTCCACTAGTTATAATCTTGCTGTCAAGAAGTTAAAAAATACTGGTTTATATAGATATTTTGATGTCGTTGTAGCAGGTGATCAGGTAAAACACTCTAAACCTCATCCCGAAATTTATCTAAAAGCAGCTTACAAACTTGGAGTTAATCCTAAACGCTGCCTTGCTTTTGAAGATTCTGATAATGGAACCCTTGCTGCACATACAGCTGGAATGACTGTCATTCAAATACCTGATATGATAGAAGTTAGTGATGAAGTAAGATCACTTGGGCATCGGATTGTAGGAAGTTTTGAGGAATTTACCGCTTAATGCCCATATGGTAAAGAATGAATGAGTAAGTATTAGCCATCTCACGATACAGATCATACTTCCCCGAATACCCGCTGTGTCCAGTCATTCCGATATGCAAAAGTACTTTTGTTTCCGCTGTATTGTTTTCCCTTATTTTTGAGACCCATTTAAGCTGTTCCCAATAGTTAACTCTTGGATCGTAGAAACCGGCCCTGACAAGGATCTCAGGATATGATTGCTTAACTATGTTATAATACGGATCGTATGAAAGCATATATTCAAAATCTTCTTTTACTGCTGGATTACCCCATTCGTCATATTCGGTAACAACTGATGTCAGAGAAGGGTCAGCCATAGTATTTATTAAATCGACAAAAGGAACATCGAGTATAGCTGCCTTACAGATATCCGGTCTTTCATTAAGAACTGCAGCTACGAGAAGACCTCCAGCACTTGCTCCAGTGATAACAAGTTTTTCGGAAGATGTATATCCTTTTTCTATCAGATATTCCGCACAAGAGATGAAGTCCTTAAATGTGTTTTTCTTGTTTTTCAGCATTCCTTCGATATGCCACTTCTTACCTTTTTCAAGACCTCCCCTGACATGCGCTATCGCGTAGATAACACCTCGATCAAGAAGACTGATCATCGGTATTGAAAAATCCTGATCAAAGAATAAACCGTAAGCTCCATAACCATCCATCAGAACTGGGTTACTCCCGTCATTTTTCAACAAGGACTTTTTATAAACAAGTGATATCGGGATTTTTTTATTATCATGCGACAGGGCATAGATCTTTTCTGTAGCATATTCCGTCTTTTCATAACCACCGACGACTTTCTGTTGCTTGAGAATTTCTTTCTCACCGGAATTCATATCATAATCCACAACCGAAGTTGGGGTTATCAGTGACTCATACATGTAGCGTAGCTTCTCGGTATTATATTCTGGATTTTCACCAAGATATACATTATAGCAGTTGTCATCGAACTTTATTTCCTTGCTGCTCCGTGTGAGATGGTCAATTATATTAATTACCTTCTTACCATCTTTTATTTCACTCAATACCATGTATTTATTAAAAAGCTCAAAATCTTCTATATAGGTGTCTTCCCTGTGCTCTAAATACTCTTTCCATTCTTTCCTTTGAGGAGAGCTGTCATTTGTTTTCATTATCTTGAAATTATACGCCCCATCTGCATTAGTTTGGATAAAGAAATCATTCCCCTGGTGTTTAACATAATATTCCACTCCTTCTTCTCTGGGCGATATTAATTCGAAAGATCCCATTGGGTCAGTACTATCCAGATAATACATCTCTGACGAATTATAGTTGGCTGTACCAATAAGAATAAATTTCTTATCTTTAGTTTTTTGTATCCACATAAAATATGATTCGTCATTTTCGAGGTATACGTTTATGTCGGTGTCCTCACTCGTTCCGACAATATGCATCCATACACTATTGGTCCTGTTAGATTTGTTAACAGAAGTGTAAAAAAATGTGTCCTCTGATTCTGCCCAAACTACCTGACTGACCTTTTCGATTACTTCCCCGAAGAGCTTCCCAGTTTTAAGATTCTTTATATACAAGCTGTAGTTTTCATCGCCTGTAGTGTCGACTGAATATGCCAGATACTCGTGGTCGGGACTGATGCTGTACTCACCTAATTCAAAATATTCGTTACCTTGGGAAATTTCATTAAGATCGAGAATAACTTCTTCTTTAGCATCCAGATTTTTGTATTTTCTGCACTGAACTTGGTGATCACCTTCCTTGATACTTCTAGAGTAGTAATAATAATCATCATCCTTTACAGGAACTGACATATCTGTAAAATCAATCCTTGAGACAATTTCTTTAAGAATATTGTTCGCCATTTCTGACAAAGACGACATATTGGTCATGGAATATTCGTTCTCAGCTCTTATTTGGTCCATGACTTTTTTATCTTTTCTTGAATCATCCCTCATCCAAGTATAATCGTCATAGAGTTCAGTACCATGAAATTTCTGAACAGTTCTCATTTTTACAGCTGCCGGAGCTATGACTTCCCTGGAATTTTTATCGTTGTCGCGATTTATACGTCGCTGACGTTCTTTCCTGACTTCCTGACTAGTTGTAGTGGAAATCAGTATCAATAATCCTATAATAAGTGCAGTTGTTATTTTCACAAATATACCTCGAATGTGTTTTTTGTAAAATAATGAACACAACGATAATATTCAACATTAATTATAATATAGTTTTCCCACTTGCCTAAATCGAAAAATATTCGTATAATACTAATTCACAATAAAAAAACTAAAACTAAAAATCGGAGGAATTATGATTGATATATATTTAAAAACTACGGATTTGAGATTGTAGCGTAAGAAAAATAACCGTTTACATATAAGAACCATCTCATACGATTAGATCCATCCGGATCTATCTATAATTTCATTTCCGAAGTATTATCCCAAATTACATATTGAAGCAAAATTAATCATCTCGATATTAATGCTTTGCATTCACTCGATGACCAATTTTAATAAGTTTGAATCATAACCGGTCATCGAGTGATTACAGAGTAATTGTATCGAAATGACGGTTAAGAGATCCCATCGCTCATCTCTATAATCATGGAAGCGATACGTACTAACTTAACTACAGGAGGTGCATATGAATAACTTAATCGAAGGAAGTTGCATTATTTAGCGACTTCTATGTTGGGAGGGAAGCTGGTAACTTCCCTCTCGATAATTATGTGCGAGAATAGAAAGATGTGAGGTTGCAACAAGGGGATCGGATCCCCTTGTCCTGCAAAACAGGTGCAACCGTAAGGAATGGTTTCAAACCGTTCCCATATGATAAAAAAAAGAAATTACTTGATTATTCAGTTAGATATTAGTAGCTTTGTTGTACTTTACGCAACAACCATACCAATCATATTTACAGGCTTATTTTTTATGCCTTGTAGTGGCTATTGTAGATTTTATTTATCTGAATATTTTTATCAAACTACAATTTCAAAAGAAAAATATTTTTCTGAATTATACTTTTATTCAAAAGATGAAATTATGATTGCTACTACACTTTTACATATAATAACAAAGAAATTAAACGGAGAAAATAATGCTTAAAGCAAAAAAAATAGAAACAAAAACAGAAATACATGATGATATATTAATTGATAACTATAGATGGATGGAAGATTTAGAGAATAATAAATCAGAGATCATGGAATATGTGAAGGCTGAGAATGATTTTACAAATGAAAGTCTGAAACATACAGAAGAAGTTCAAAAAAAGTTACTTAAAGAGTTTTCATCTAGGGTAATCACAGGAGAGCAAATTCTTTATAATGAAATTGATGAATATCTGTACTATCATCGTAAAGTTGAAGGAGAAAAGCTTAAAAACTATTACAGGAAAAAAGGTGAAAATGGGCTTGAAGAACTTGTTCTTGATTTAAACAAAGTGGATGGTGGGAATAATTATTGTTCAATACATGATTTAGAAATTAGTCCGGATCATAAATTTATTGCATATGCTATCGATAAAGATGGAAGTGAGATGTGTGAACTGTTTATTCAAGAAGTTTCTTCTGGAAAGGTTTTGGATGATACGAAATCAGACAGTAAAACAAAAGCTATTTTATCTTTACAATGGGTATCAGATAACATAATCATATATTCTTCTTTAAATTCTGAAACTGATTTATTTCAATTAAATTACAGGCATGAGTTATTTACATCTTCAGAAGATGATATTCTAATATTTGAAGAAGAAAATAAAAGTTTAGAATCTTTCTTGATTAAGTCAGCGTGTAAAAATTACATAACGAATGAAGCTTATATTAATGAACAGACAAAAGCTATTCAATATTTAGATTTAAAAAATCCTTATGGAGATTTTGTGACACTAATTCCATATAATGAAGATTTAGATTATAGTATAGCTTTAAGTAATGACTTTGCTTTTATTGTTAAATTCGATAAAAACAGCACCGATATTTTAATTAAAAGATTATCCGATATTTCTGATGAAGGTAAAATGTTTTATACTCCAGAAAGAGGATGCTCAATACCTTTTGGATCAATAAAAGCTACAAAAGATTTCATAGTTTTTCTAGAAAGAGAGAATGGGCAAAACAGGATCAAAGTAATAAATATTAATAAGAACTCCTCTTATTATCTAGAATTTCCTGAAGAGGCGTATTCTGTAATGATAAACAAAGTTGATTTTAAAAATAATATATTACAAATTAATTATAGCTCATTTAAAACACCATGGACATTAGTTGATATTGATTTAGAATCAAAAGAAAAAACAATAATCAGAGAAAATAAGATTAAGAATTATAATCCTGATGATTTTGTATCTGAAAGAACTTATGCAAAAGCAGAAGATGGTACTCTAATACCAATAAATCTTTTCTATAAAAAAGACATAGTAATGAATGGGAACAATCCTCTTTATTTAGAATCTTATGGAAATTATGGTTCAACCTTTCCTGAAACAGAATTTTCTACCAGTAAGCTAATTTTAGCAGAGAAAGGTTTTATTTATGCTGTTGCTCATGTACGAGGAGGAGGATTTTATGGTAGGAAATGGCATGAAGATGGAAAATTACTTAAGAAAATAAATAGTTTTACAGATCTAATAAGTTGTACAGAGCATCTTGTAGAGAAAAAATATACAAGTAGTAAGAAATTAGTTTTAAAAGGTGAAAGTTGTGGTGGTACTCTAGTATTAGGAGTAGCAAATATGCGACCAGAATTGTTTAAAATTGTTATTGCAGGTGTTCCTGTCGCAGATGTTTTAGGACAAATGCTTGATCACTCTAAGTGGACATTTAAAGAGTCGCATTTCACTGAATGGGGAAATCCTTCAATAAAAGAAGAGTATAATTCTATGAAAACTTGGTGCCCTTACACTAATATTATTTCTCAGAATTACCCTAACCTATTTATTTTTGCTGGGATAAATGATACAAGGGTAAATTTCTGGATTCCTTTAAGATATGTAGCCAAGTTAAGAGAATTCAATAAAGGGAATAACGATTTGTTTATCAACTTAGAAGAAGTAGGTCATTTAGGTTCAGGTTATGATAATTTAGTCGTTGAGCTTGCCTATATTTTTGACAAGTTAGGGATAGAATATTCCGATGAATTTAGTAATAACGGAGGGATTAATGTGTAAAGAAGCAATTAAATCTATTGTACAGAAATATGAAACAAGTTTTGATGATATGGAAAAAATATTTTCATATTCTGGATATATTTATAAATATATAAAAGATGGTAAACCGTGCATTTTGAAAATAACTGAAGATAGACATCTAACTCAAGAACAACTAAAATCTGAAGTTAAATGGATGAAGTTTCTTAATAAAACTAATGGTCCAGCTGTAACATTAGTTGCTGCAAAGGATAACACAATTGTTCAAAGCGTTGAAGTCAATAAACAAAAATTTCAAGCTTTTAGTTATGAAATGGCTATTGGAGAATCTTTTGGAAAAAAGAGTTGGGATAAAGACTTATTTTTTATATGGGGAAAAGTAGCTGGAAATTTACATTTTTTGGCAAAACAATACAAACCGGAATCTGAAATTAGACACGATTGGTTAAATGATGATCTTCTTATTGAAGTATTAGATAATAAAGATGATGAGGATAAAGTCATATCTGAACGATGTGAAGCTATTATTTCAAAACTAAAAGAAATTAAAAAGAGTTCTGACAACTATGGTTTAATCCATTCTGATCTTCATACTGGCAATATGATTATCCAGAATAATGGAGAAGTAAAAGTATTTGATTTTGATGATTGCCATTACGATTTTAATATAAGGGAATTTGCAATAGCTCTTTACTTTTCATTTTGGCACCCAAATTATGTACAATCAATCCTAGTACAATCACCTGATGACACTGATTTTGTTATTGAGTTTACTAAAGCATTCTTAAATGGATATTCTTCGGAAAATTCTTATGATCCTGAAATGCTGAAATATGTTCAAGATTATTTAAAACTTCAGAGAATAATGTTATACCAAATTTTAAAGCATGACGAGATTGATGGTGTAGAAATGGGAGATTGGGCTCTAGTTAAGAGTAAATGGAGACAAGAAATAATCGACGATAAAGATTATGTGAATATTGATTTCACGAAAATCGAACTCTGATCACTTAAAAGAGCTCACATCGCTCATCTCTATTAATATGGCAGTGATAATGTTTAATTTAATCTAGGAGTTTTACTACATGGATATAAGAATTGTAAAAGGAACAAAGGAAAATCTTAAAATTGTTAAAAACCTGGTACATTATTACATCTATGATATGGGTGTTCCAATGGGATGGGATTGTCGAGAGGATGGTGTATTTGATGGTTGTGATGAGATGTCTGAGAACTGGACTTCAGAAAAATACGACTCTTATCTAGTCTATAATGGCAAATATCCAATTGGTTTTGCATTAATTAAGAAACATTTTAATAATGTGATTAACTTTGAGGTAGAAGAATTTTTTATCCTTAGAAAATATAGAAGGAAAAATCTTGGGAAAAATGTTTCCTTTGAACTATTTGAAAAATACAAAGGAAAATGGCAAGTTAAAGTTCTCCAAGATAATTTACCAGCTCAAAAATTCTGGAAAAGCATCATCCAGGAATACACGCATAATAAATTTCAAGAGAAGCAAATAATCCATGAATGCCCCTATTCTGGCACTTGGCATATGATAATGTACCGATTTGAAAGTTGATATAATAAGTCTAAATTATTTAAATAAAGACATCGCGCTGTTTGTGTCTATAAACAAAGAACAGTGATGTTTAATTTAATTATAGGAGGTGCATATGAATAACTTAATCGAAGGAAGTTGCATTGTTTAGCGACTTCTAAGTTGAGAGGGAGGTTGTGAGGTCTTCCCTCTCGATAATTTGTGCGAGCGAGAATAGAAAGATGTGGTTGCAACAAGGGGATCTGATCCCCTTGCCCTGCAATGCAGATGCTACCTGTAAGGGTTCAACAACTTGAACCCACATCGCCTGGATACCCGGATCAAGTCCGAGTATGACAAAAAAAAGATTCTGAATCAAGTTCAGAATGACGAACTGACCACTGTCAACTATAAACTGACAACTCAAAAAAAACGGAGGTATCGATGATACATACAAATGAAAAACAGACAATAACAGGAAACGTATAGCAAATAATTCAAATATACGTCTCCTAAAAAACAATGTGGGTTTGGTATCGGTGTAGTTGGGCAGCCACAAGCAGACTGTGTCATAATTAACAGAATAAATTCTTGCAAAAAGTGTAAAAGATTAATATTTTCTTAGGTATATAGTTAACCTCAAAATCATATATCACATTAGGACATAAAATG